>RGTL01000070.1 GCA_010025385.1 Gammaproteobacteria bacterium
GATGGTCGGGCGGTATTCAGTATCTTCACTGAGGCCTCGGAGGCGTCGGACAAGGGCATGATCGTTGTCCACGGAACCGGTATTCATCCGAATTGGGAACAAGTGGTGCAGCCCATTCGCGTTGGAATGACAAACCATGGATGGCATACGCTTGCGATTCAAATGCCGATATTACGAAACGGCGCCGAATACCACGAGTACGCCGCGATCTATCCTGAGGTGCCTGCTCGTCTGGAGGCGGCCGAAGCGTTCATGCGCGAGAAAGGAATCAAAACGCTGCTGATCGTCGCACACAGTCAGGGCGCCACAATGTCGAGTTATTTTCTCTCGCGACATCCGAGCGACGCTGCAGGATTTCTTGCTATTGGCATGAATGCGAATCAGAAAGACGCGGACATAAACAGCGCCGAGTCACTCAAGAAGATCAATATTCCGGTTCTGGACCTGTATGGATCAAACGACTTGCCCGCTGTATTAGAGACCGCGGAACGTCGCAAACAAGGCGGTGCTCACAATACCCGGTACGCCCAGCAGGTCGTGGAGGGCGCAAATCATTTCTTTGATGGCATGAACGCAGAACTGCTATCGGCAGTGGTGAACTGGTCATCGCGCTTCTAATGTGATCTATCCTGCGCGGATCGAGCAGACCGTCTTGGCCAGTTGAACCGCCTGCCGGGCGATACTGGTGGAGCCGACCACGTCGCCTAAGGCGAGAGTGCTCGAGGCGCCAATCAGAAAAAGATCCTGATGGGCTACGTCATCCGGCGAAACCAGTTGTTGTTGGGCATTAACCGAGGGGGCGCCTCCCGCACTTAGGGTGCCGATAATTTGGTGCGATGCCAGTTTGTCAATCAAGGGATCCCGACCTGCGCCCGTGCAATTGATCACGGTTCGACAAGCGATGGACTCATCGTCGGATAGGGAGACGAGCCATTGCTTTGACCGCGATGCGCTCAGTCCGAGCATTGAGGCCCTAATAATGTTGAGTTGTCCTCGCTCGCGCATCCGATGGACAGCCTGAACCGTGTGGGGTGAGGCGCGAAACCGCTGCAATGACCAAAGCCAGCCAAGACGGTGCATGAGCTTGAGTCGCTCATGCACCGGCAGTTGCTGCCATGCGGCGCTGAGCCCAACACGTAAGGCTTCAAATCGCTCCTGCCATTCTTGGTCAAGCCATTCGTCATTCTTTAGCGTGCCGCGCATCGCCTTAACGAACGATCTTGCGTTGTGTACCGAGGGCCACTCGATAGCAGGCGAGGATTTCCAGTCAAGCTGTACCGGCGGCAGCAGACCGTAGGGCGACAGCACATAGACAGGACCCTGATGATCTGTTTCATGCAAAGCATAGAGTGCGTCCATTGCGGTTAAGCCTGAACCGACGAGGCATACCGGTGATTGGCGATCGACTTCGTGTATCCAGTCACCCCGCCAGGGGACCCGAACCAAAGAAGGCTCTGTGGGTGCGTCAATGCCGCCCGGCCATTGAGGACTGGGGTTTCCGGTAGCAATCACCACCCGTGACGCGGTGATTTCAGATCCTTTATCCGTGGTCAGAATCCAGCGGTTCTGTTCTCTACGGATATCAATCACGACATGTGACAGATGGTTCAGCGCATCGTAATTTGGGAGACGCTGGAGTTCATCTGTGATGTAACGCGCGAAGTCACTCCGTCGATAAAAAGGCCCCAACGGAGTCTGTGCTTGCGGATCGTTGATGTGCCGTCGGGCCCAGTCGGGAAAATGATCTGGCTGCTCTGGCCATAGGCGCTGTATGTCGGGCCGAACGTTCAGCCGAAAAAAGGGTGATACGCATCCGTAAGCCTGACCGGCACCAAGTGCCCCCGGGCCGACAACCGTCAGCGCTTTACAGGGTATGCCGTGGTCGACGAGATGAACCACAGCTGCAGCGGCGGCAAAGCCGGAGCCGACGATAACGATAGGTGTGCCCACAATTTAGGACGCGCCTCGGGCGCGCATCAGATTAACTCGTCGGTTCGATTTTTTGTCTCGCCGTAACGATGTAACGCGGGCTCCTTAAGCCCCTCATAAAGCGCATCGAGATGTTTATTAATGGTCTTTCCCTGCTGGGCAAAAAGAGATTGACCCTGCAGATCACTCTCGACGAGAAAGGGGCCAAAGTTTTCCACCTTGAAAAGCCACATCGCTTGGGCAATACCAAGCTCATCAAGCCAATGGACAGCTTCTACGTCTTGAATACCGCGGCCAAGTAGTGCGCCGGTGCCGTAGCCGATAGTGGTCAGATAGATGACCCCGCGAGGCGCCAGAATGTTCTTATAGTCGGTTTCCGCCATACCGCCCTTGCCGATAATAACTTTCGTGCCGGTAAGATCCAGCCACTGCGCAAGATACTGCGAAAAACGAAAACTTGCGGTTGCTGTAACGCCACCGATGTCGAAGCCACCGACCTCATTTTTTGCCGCTGCAGGCGAACAATGAAAATTAACGTTGGAACGGTCAGCAAGACCTGAAGGCAAAGGGTGCCCCTCGTTTAAGACGCGGTGGTAGACCCCTTCGCGAGCGGTATAGACCGTGCCGGTCAAATACACAACCGAGCCCAACGGCAAGGACGCTATGGCTTCGTTGGAGGCTGGTAGGTCAATATGAATCTCTTCAAGCATGCGCCTCGGCTCCTTCTATGCCTGCCCAGTCTACGGTCTCCCGACGGTGATACGGGGTAAACCATTGGGGATCGGTTCGGTAGGTGACGGTACCGTTGGCATGCACGCGCGCGGTCGCACGCCGCGAAGATAAACAAAATGTGTGAACACTCATCGGCATGCCACCGGTATGGGTATGTCCCACCTCGATATGCAGATCAACAACCATCGAAGAGCCCACAAAACCCATCGCACCCATGCCTATGTTATTGCCGAGCTCCATCAGCTCGAGTTCCAACGCGGCGATCTTGGGATCCGGATTGCGGTCGCCCACAACGCGAAGACAGGCCGCCTGTTTGCCCAGCTGCATGCAGGTATCTTTTGAGCCTCCGAGTCCAACACCCACGATAGCCGGTTGGCAGCACAAACCCCGCTTGCCGAATGAGATCAGGGTATCGAGCAAGAAACGTTTAATGCCGTCGATACCGTCACCAGGGAAAAGCATCCGGTAATCTGTGCCGAATAAACCGCCCTTATGGACAGTGGTGATGTCGATCCAGTCGGCATCGGGCTCAAAGGTCCACTCCACCTCCGGGGCGTTGATGCCGACGTTGTTGTTATGTTCGGTGCGCCAGAGGGGGTGGACGCGATTAGGTCGAAGCGGCACGTCGTGTGTTGCGCGCGCGGTCGCTGATCGTAGCGCGCGCTCGATTCCGGTAAATCCACCCTCGAAAGCGGCGTCATCACCCACTTTTATGTAGTAGCGCGGTAATCCGGTGTCCGCGCACATAGGCCTTCGGTCGCTGGTTGCCGCCTCGTAATTTTTGATCATCGTTTTGATGACAAAACCCGACAACTCGCCTGACTCCTTGGCCGCGGTCGCTTTAATCCCGGCGAGGTAATCCTCGGGAATATCGATCGCGGCTTTTTTCATAATTTCGTAACCGGCGGTTTCGATAGTCTGATTACTGATCATGTGGAATTACCGTTTGAGATGCCGGAGGCGCTCCCGCATCCCCCGAGATTAAGGATTCACCTGGACGAACGATTGTAAAGTCTACGGGCATCATCTCCTGAATCCACCGCGAGTCCTGCAATCGCGTACAGGTAAAGGTGCTCGACTCAAGAGCGCTGGTGGTTGGGAAATCTTCTCGAAAATGCGCTCCGCGTGAATCGTCCCGCGCTAACGAAGCGCTCGCTATCGCCTCTCCAATACGGATTTGGTTATCTAGATTCAGCCAATCATGCCAGGTCAGATTGAAGGCGCGATCGCGATCTTCTATACCCATGGTCGCGAGGCTTGAATGACAGCCGTTTAGATCCGCCATGGCGTTTTGCAGGCCTTCGGCAGTACGAAGGATGCCAACCTTCTCCCACATGACGCCCCACAGATGTTCGCGAAGGGCGCTGAGATCATGTCCGGTGGCCGCGAAAGGCCGTTCGGCCCGGGCGATGCCCTGATCGAGAATCTCAAGGTCCGGATCTCGCAGTGGCGCGCCGCGATCAATCGCGTTGGCCATTTCGTCTCCCGCGATGCCACCGAACACGGTCGAGTTGGCGACCCCGTTTCCGCCCAGACGGTTCGCCCCATGGACACCACCGGCATCCTCACCGGCCACAAACAGTCCAGGTGAACTGGTCGCGCAATCAAGCTCCATTTGGATTCCGCCCATCATGTAATGGGCGGTAGGAACCACTTCAACGCGGCCCGCGGCGAGATCAAAGCCACAGTCTTCGCAACGCTTGACCATACCGGGAAACATCCGTCGGACGCGGTCACTGCCGAGATGAACCATTTCAATGAAAAGACCCCCTTGCGGGGTAGTACGTCCTGCTCGAATCTCATGGTACATGCTGCGCGAGACAATATCGCGTGTAGCCCTTTCCGCGGCTGGATCGTAATCCATCATGAACCGTTGGCCGTCTCCATTAAGAAGGTATCCGCCAGCACCGCGTAGACCCTCCTCAAGAATGGTGCCGGTCATGCGGGTGTCGGGCCCAGCGAGAATTCCGGTGGGATGAAACTGCACCATCTCCATATCGCGCAGCGAAAGCCCGTAGCGAAGGGCCATCGCCAGACCGTCGCATGACTTATCGCCCGACGGCGTGTGATAACGGTACATCGACGGCCCGGCCCCTGTTGCCAGCAGCACCGTTTTAGCACGCACCATTCGGTAACGGCCGGTGCGCACATCCATCATAAGGACGCCGGCGATACCGGAACGATCTTTGGCAGGAATCAGTTCAAGCGCCCGATGCTCCTCCAGTTTGATCACATCGAGTGACCAGACTTTCTCCATAAGGCGGTTGATGATTTCGATACCGGTGAGGTCCCCCTTATGGGCCGTGC
This sequence comes from Gammaproteobacteria bacterium, assembly GCA_010025385.1. GTDB lineage: Bacteria > Pseudomonadota > Gammaproteobacteria > Arenicellales > UBA868 > UBA868. The sequence goes on from RGTL01000070.1 coordinate 4,969, forward strand.
GGTCGAAGCTCTGGCCGGCGAATGCTTTTTGGTGGAGGGTGCCGTCTGGGTTGCGGTCGAAAAAACAACCCAGCTCGTTCTCCAGTTCTTGCACCCGTTCAACGGCGGTTTCGCACAAACGCCAAGCGAGATCCTGTCGTGGAAGCCACTTTCCGCCGATGATCGTGTCCATGAAATGCCGCTCAATCGAATCACCCGGGTTGACCGCCACGTTGTAACCGCCCTGGACCATGCGCGTACAGCCTGATTTTCCGATCAGCCCTTTAGAGGCGATCGTTACCTCAAGATCTGAATTCGCTTGCTTCGCATGTAACGCGGCGAATAGGCCCGCACCCCCGGATCCCAGGATCAGAATATCCGTTACGGACTGCTCGATGGTTCTATGGGGATTCGTGCTCATGATGTGCTGCGATAAATAAATAGCAAACCCAACCCCAGGGCAAACAGCGCGCTAGGTAAGATCCAGGTGCTGAGCTTTTCGGTGCGGTGGGGCCATGGCGTAAGCTCGAGGAGAAGGACTCGAAGGCCGAGCGCCAGATGTATGCCAAGCAAACTTACAAGCCCCCATTCGGCAAACTTCACAAAAGGGTTATCCGCTAGCCTGAGATAGTGGTCCAGTGCCTCTGGGCCATCGAGCGCGCTTCCGAGGAGCAAGAAATGAACCGGTAGAAACAGCGCCAGAAGCGCGCCGGATACGCGGTGAGCCATCGCTGCGAGATAGCTCTGATGACGTCGCGTAGGATGCATAGCGCGCTAGTAAATGGCTACGACCGCGCGAAGGCCCAACACCAGCAGGACACATCCGAGCGTAACGGCTAGTGCATCAATCCATCGCCGGGGAAGGCGAGTCCATTCAACGATGACGTTGCGTAGGCCGATCGGTGCATGAAGGGCGGCGGTTATCACAAACAGGCTATAAAAAGCAGCCCAACCCAGATGGCCGCGCGTACGCCCCAGAATCTCCCCCGCGCTGAGCCCGCCTTCGATCGCGTAAAGAATCAAGACAAGGTGAATAAGCACGAGCGGCGCCAGCACTATGGCCGTGAGGCGCTGCGCGACATATAGATGCTTCTCCACGGGTAAGGGCTACTCGGTGGGAAGCCCTGAAAAAGCAGCCCGCTTCAGGCCGGCAATACTTTCTGACGGGCGCAGTTCAACAGGGCAGTGGCGCGTGCAATTGCCATGGCTATGGCAGGACCCACAGCCGCCTTCGCCGAAAGCCATTTTAAAAGTCTGCTCGCGCCGGTTGTGTCTGACATCATTAACCAGCGTCCATGCTCGGTTCAGTCCCGCGGGGCCGATGTAATCTGGATTCCAACTCACCACATCACAGGCGCTATAGCACACGGCGCAGTTAATGCATTGAAGGGCCGCATCTGCAGCCACCCGCAACGGCGAGTCAGGCTTCACTGCGGCTGGTTTTTCATGCCGCGTATTTGAGCCGGAAAAGGGCGCGCCCGCGCGCTTGAAGGTATCGATGAAGGGGGCGAGATCGCAGACCAGGTCTTTGATCTTGGGTAGGTTACGAAGTGGCTCGATAGTCAGCGCATGGTCCTCTACAACATTTTTGACGTGGGTTCGACAAGTCCAACGGGGTCGACCATTGACCGTCATTGCGCAAGAGCCGCAAACGCCCACTCGACAGGCAAAGCGGTAGGCCAATGACGGCTCGAGTCGACGTTGAATCTCCGTCACGACATCGAGCACGGTTTGGTTTTCCCGGGTTTCGATTTCGTATTGCACGAGGCGGCCATCGTCACCGCCACGCCAGATGCTCACCTGTAATAGTCTTTCTGAAGTAACAGTGGAGCTCATTTCCGGCTTCTGCTGCCTTCTCAGTGCCGTGGCTTAACTTGTCGCCAAATCGCCACCAAAGCCCGACCCGGATGCTGACGGCATCATGCGAATCAGTCTGGAATCGGCGACGGCTGCCTGCCGGTGCTTTACCGCCTGGCGATAAACAGGGTCTTTGATCATCTCGACGAAGGCCTCGACCGAGGGATATTCGGCGATAAAACATTCGTCCCATCGCTCCTGATCAGGGCCAATAAGCATGAGTTCGAAGTTGCCGCGCCAGACAATACGGCCTCCTAGCCCCGAAAATACCGGATAGCTTTCACGACCATAAGCCGCATAGGCTTCAGCGCCGGTCGCGATTCGCCCATCTTCGTAAGTAGCCGACGCTTTAAAGCGCACCAGATTCAGCATATGAATAGGCCCCGGACGGCCATCCTCGCGAAATTTCGCAAAGGTTTCTTTGCTTGGATCGATGAAACCCGTCACTGTTGAATGCGCCAGTTGCTTTTGTCTTAACTGCGAGATGCGGCATCACGCGCCTTTTGCAGGTCTTGGACATCCTGCTCAGCCGCGCCCCGTAACAGCACCGTATCAGATCCCGACAGCACCAGATGATGGCCGTTCCTAAATAGACGTTCACTGCTCCATGCGGCGAATGGAATACAGCCCAGAAACTTGCCCGCGTCGAGCGTCGCTTTTTCGATCCGCTCAAAAGCGTCAATAAATGTATCGCTATCGAATTGTCCCAGTGCGCCCAGGGAGGCAGAGAGGTCAATGGGACCAATAAACAGCATGTCGAGCCCATCGACGGCGGCAATGGCGTCGATTTGATCAACAGCCTCTTTTGATTCAATTTGCCCTATGAGAAGGAAGTCCTCATCCATCCGTTGTTCGTAACCGTCCACACGCTTGCCGTAGTCGGTAGCGCGCAGCAGCACGGGGGCGGCGCCGCGCACACCGCGTGGTCCGTAGCGGCATCCCGCCACGACATTGTGCGCTTCCTCAACGTTGCGGATGTTGGGCACCATCATGCCCTGAGGTCCGATGTCCAGAACGCGCTTCAAGATGGCGTGATCGGCGCTCGTCGCGCGAATCATGGGACGGCAGCCGTTTGCATCGAGAGCCTGCATCATTGAGATGGCGTCAAGAAAAGAGCCCGCGCCGTGCTCCAGATCAATCATTCCCGTGTCGTAGCCACTGAGCGCCATGATCTCTGTCGCAATCGGGCTGAAGCTTTCGATCCAGCAGCCGTTCAGTTTCTCGCCAGCCCGAAGCTTGCTTTTAATCGAGGGGTGTTTCATTGCGGAATCCTTTTAAGAGCAGTTTATCATTGCACTTTGTTTTCCGGCGCTGCAAGAGGGTGATGTGCTGTTGCGAAGCGCCGAGATATGGTTTCAATTAAACGAGGATCGGACATGCCGAGTGACGCTGAACGCATAAGGGAGCGACTGGCTCAACCTCCTGAGACTGCTTCTGTGACGGGTTTTGTTGCCGGCGAGGGGATCTTTCGCCTCGACCTTCGTTTTGACATCAGCAAGCTCAAGCAGGCACTCGCTGAGTGCCTGCTTAAAACCGGCTACTCGGATGACGAATGGAAATCCAAGGGTTTTGGCGTGCTGCCTCTGACGCACCGCCCCGGGCAGCAAGTGCCCAGCGGGATTGATCTTTCGGGGCGCTATTGGATGCGA
>RGTL01000008.1 GCA_010025385.1 Gammaproteobacteria bacterium
CGTCGGCGTCTTCAACTACTTCTGTCTGCAGGGTGTTGTAGATAAACTCGATGCCTTCTTTCTGCGCGTGATGCAATTCGATTTTCCGCGCTGGAATATCTTCTGGACCCCTGCGATAAACGACCTTGACCTGTTTGCATCCGGGAAGACGTAAAGCGGCTCGGCAGGCGTCCATCGCAACATCACCTCCGCCCACAACGACCACCGTTTCTGGCATCTGCGGGCGCTCGCCGGCATTGATCCGACGCAAAAAACTCACACCGTCTTCAACCTGAGGATGATTTTCTCCGGGAATCCCCATGGGCTTGCCCCACCACGCACCGATCGTCAGCAGCACCGCGCTGTGGCGCGCTTTTAATTCTTCAAGAGACACGCCCGACCCGAGCGGCGTATTTAGATGGACCGTCAGTCCTTTGCACTGACGCTGCAACCGATTGATATCTTCCTCGATGATCCCTGTTGGCAACCTAAACTGCGGGATCCCCCAAACCATCGTGCCCCCCAGGCGATCGGTCATCTCGTAGACATCGACCGAAAAGCCGGACTTGCATAACTCAAATGCGGCGGTCAGACCCGCAGGCCCAGAGCCCACCACAGCGACAGACTCTGGCCGGGTAACCTCAAACTGGGTGGTCGGCGCATCCGCCCCGAGCTGGTCCATCACAAAACGTTTTAAATTTCGGATCTGCACCGCACCGTCGCTGCTCTCCCGTCTGCAGGCAGGCTCGCACGGCGCATCGCAGACGCGGCCGCAAATGGAACTGAATGGGTTCGTCGCCGTAATCGCTTCAAAGGCCTCAGCGTATTTCTTCTCCCAGATGTACCCAATGTACGACGGCGCATCGGTCCCGACCGGGCAAGCCACCTGACAAGGAGCAGGTACATAATGGCTATCTGCGGTGTCGTCAGCGAACCCGGGAGGCGCCACCGGTACGCTGATACGCTCAAGACCATAAACGCTCATGATCGCGCTCCCGCTTCGCGCCCGTAGCTTGCCTGGTCTCTGGGCTCATAGGGCAAGCCCGTGATATCGGCGGCCTCCGGCGTAAGCGCGACGAGATCGTCACGGCTCAGTTTTCGAACGTCGTCATAGCCGAGTCCGTCGGTCAAGGCAGCAATCTGCCATCGCACGCTCTCGAGGAAACGATGAATGTTGTTGGCCTCGACTTCAGGTTTGTAGCGTTTCTCGTGCTCCGGATCCTGCGTGGCAATGCCGGTCACACACTGTCCGACATGACACTGCATACATGAGATGCAACCCCCGGCCACAATGACTGACGTGCCGAAGGCGACGGCATCTGCACCGAGACAGAGTGCTTTTACCGCATCTACGCCGTCACGAAGACCGCCCATCAATACCAACTGAATCTTGTCTCGCGCCCCGATCTCTTCAAGCGCTTCAAGCGCTTCAATGATGGCGGGCAACGTGGGAATACCGACATTGTCGATTACCTCTGCACTTCCCGCTCCGGTGGAGCCCTGCATGCCGTCCAACTCCACGAAATCGAACCCGTCTTTTGAGGCAATCTTGATGTCATCGCGGATCCGTCCCGCACCGAGCTTCACACTTACCGGCAACTGATATCCGGTTGCCTCTCGGAACTCTTCCACCTTAATAACCAGATCATCGGCGCCGAGAATGTCCGGGTGCCTAGACGGTGAGCGCAGGTCGATCCCGGCTGGGATACCACGAATCTTGGCGAGCTCTGGCGTGACTTTCTTCGCCATCAACTGCCCCCCAAGGCCTGGCTTGGCGCCTTGAGAGATATAGATCTCCAGCGCGTCGGCTCGTCGCATATCGTGGATATTCCAGCCTAAGCGGCCGCCCAAGCATTGAAATATCAGTTGCCCTGCCGCATCTCGCTGGGCGTCGCTCATGCCGCCCTCGCCCGTGTTTTCAGCAATGCCGGACATCGCTGAGCCCAGAGCAATGGCGTACTTGGTTGATCGACTCAAGGCGCCATAACTCATCGGCGCAATCATCACCGGCATACTTAACTTTAAGGGGCGGGCGCCGTTGATACCGCCAATCTCGGTCGCCATACGCACCTTCTCAATGACGTTTCGCTCTGCGCCCGCCCCTGAAAGATCCTTGCGAAACCCGATGTCGCTTAAATGCGGTAAGGGGCGGGCTCCGCCGTACCCTCGAATCCGATACCGGCCGCTTTGTGACTTCACGGCGATATCTTCTTGGATCTTTGGATTCCAATACGACGACAGGCCCGAGAACGAGTTAAACGGAATGCTGCGCATCGGACGCTCTGGCGTACCGTAGCGGAGCTTTTTACCGGCGTTTACCACCTTCGAAAAACTTTTTGGAGCAGCGATCTCATAGCGGTCAAGAAACTCGCGAATCGAATCGACTTCCTCAGAGGCGATATCCGTCAGCATAGCGTCTGAACCCAGATCCTGGACGTTACCCGCGATAAAAATTTCTCCGCCGGACATGTCTTCGCCCACGCGCTCACCGGAATCACCCAGGATCAGAATGCGTCCGCCGTACATCATGTAACCCGCCATGAAATTAGCGTTGCCGACACAGCACAGCGTACCGGCCTTCATGACTTGGCCGGCGCGCGACCCCATGTTGCCTTTGATCACGATCTCTGCGCCACGTATCGCTACCCCTGGAATGGCGCCAGCGTTTCCGCCCACGACCACCGAACCCGAATACATGTTGTCGCCCACACCCCAGCCGACATTGTGTGTCACGGTGAAATGCGCCTGATCGGTCAGTCCGGCACAAAAATAACCCGCCGACCCCTTAACCGTGACGCGAATAGGCGCCGTGAGACCGACGCCAATATGATGACGTGCGTCCGGGTTGAGGATTTCCACATCCTCTCCGGCCTCCCCCAGTTTTCGCAACTGAGCATTCGCCTCGCGAACGCTCAGCTGGGCTAAATCGAGCGCGACCATGTGGCGTAGGTGCCCGGTGCAGGCTCGCGGGTATTAAGCGCTTTTCCAGGAAACAACCGGTTCAAGGAGACCTCCTCCGAGGCGATCGCCACCAGATCATCGTCTTCGTACATGATCATGGGCTTGGCCGCGAGTCGATCTTTTGCGTATCCAATCTCATCCTTGGTCGAGACCAAAAATGAGAAAGTCCCGTCCAGGTCATCGATCGAGGTCGCCAAGGCCTCCTGAAGGGTATTTCCCTGTGCCAGCTTGTCGGCAAGGTAGACCGCGATCAACTCACTATCGTTATCTGTCGTGAATTCGAACTCGCGCTGCTCGAGTCGACGGCGCATCTTCCAATAGTTAGTGATCTGGCCATTGTGCACAATAGCCACGTCAGCGAATCCCGTCGCCCAAAAAGGATGAGAGGCCTCCGGCTTCACGTCGCTCTCAGTTGCCAGACGCACATGACCAAGGCCGTGCGTACCGCGAAACTGATTTACGTGATACCGGTCATCAACATCATGCGCGCTGCCAATATCCTTAACGATCTCGAGGCTTGTTCCGATCGAGATCACTTTGGCGGCGTGCTCCATTTCATAGGAAAGCTTCTGCACATCACCATCGAAATGGACCGTCACGCGGTAGTTGTCGCCGGCCTCGGCCTCCTCTTCAATCTTCGCTCCCAGATCAACCAAGCGCGCCCGGATTGCCGCAATGGCACTATCCCGATCCGTCGTGTTCTGCGGATCGATGAAAAAGCGAAGCTTCAATCGCCCGGTAGCCTCGGGCGCATAAAGCGCAAAGCCGGTTGAGTCAGGACCACGATGCTGACAACCGTCCAGCATTCGAATTAGGGCGTCACCGGTGTCAAACGCCTGGTTTCCGCGATACATCACGCCTGCAATTCCGCACATAGAAGATTCCCAATAAAGTGTCAAACGGGATAGAAAGAGCGTACGCCTAAACCCTTTTCAGTTCAATCTTGCGAATAAATTTTTCCTCAGGGGAAAACTTCCTCCACAAAAATACCCGGCTTTCGCCGGGTATTTCTCTGAACGGCCGTCTTATCTAGAAAAGACCTTCAATCTGTCCCTCGCTATTTACGAAGATGCTGTTCGCTGCAGGAACTCGCGGAAGGCCGGGCATGGTCATGATCTCACCACAGATCGCGACCACAAACTCTGCCCCCGCCGAGAGCCGCAATTCCCGAATCGGAACCATATGCCCGGTCGGGGCGCCCAACAAATTAGGATCAGTCGAAAAACTGTACTGGGTCTTGGCCATGCAGACCGGGAAGTGGCTATATCGCTCCTCAAACTCGGCGAACTGACTTCGGACTTTCTTGTCCGCAATAATGTCATCAGCTCCATAAATGCTTCTGGCCACCGTACGCACCTTCTCCCACAGGGAAAGATGATCATCATAAAGCGGCCGGAACTGCGCACTGCCGGACTCGGCCAGTTGCGCAACATGCGTTGCGAGCGCCTCTGTTCCAGCTCCCCCGTCAGCCCAATGCGAGCATTCAAACACTTCCGTGCCGAACTGGGCGCAGAACGAACGAATTGCCTCGATTTCTGCCGGCGTATCGGAAACGAACTTGTTGATAGCCACAACAGCCGGCACTCCGAACTGGCCAATATTCCTCAAATGCCGGCCAAGATTCTCCAGGCCGTCCGTCAGTGCGCCAACGTTTTCTGAATTCAAATCACTCTTCGCAACACCACCGTGCATCTTTAGAGCCCGGGCTGTTGCAACCAAAACCACCGCGTCCGGCTTTAGTCCTGCTTTGCGACACTTAATATCGAAGAACTTTTCCGCCCCCAGATCGGCACCAAAACCCGCCTCTGTCACCACATAATCTGCGAGTTTCAGGCCCGTCTTGGTGGCTCGTACAGAATTACAGCCATGGGCAATGTTGGCGAATGGCCCGCCATGAATGATGGCAGGGTTATTTTCCAAGGTTTGCACCAGATTAGGCATGAACGCATCGCGCAGTAGAGCGGTCATGGGCCCCTCCGCTTTCAAATCCCGGGCATGCACGGGCTCGCGGTCACGGGTGTAGCCCACGATGATATTTCCGAGGCGGCGCTGTAGGTCCTCTAGATCCTCTGCGAGGCAAAAAATGGCCATGATTTCCGAGGCCACCGTGATATCGAAGCCGCTCTCCCTGGGAAATCCGTTAGCCACACCACCCAAGGCAACGGTGATATCTCGTAACGCGCGATCGTTCATATCAACCACGCGCCGCCACGTCACGCGACGAGCATCGATTCCCAACTCGTTACTCCAATAAATATGATTCTCGATGAGCGCCGATAAAAGGTTGTGGGCAGCCCCAATCGCATGAAAATCGCCGGTAAAGTGCAGGTTGATGTCCTCCATAGGGACCACCTGCGAATAACCGCCGCCTGCTGCGCCTCCTTTCATACCGAAGCATGGGCCTAGGGACGGCTCGCGAAGACAAATCAGCGCATTCTTTCCAATTCGATTTAGACCGTCACCAAGGCCCACCGTTGTCGTTGTTTTGCCCTCTCCAGCAGGGGTTGGAGAGATCGCGGTCACTAAAATCAGCCGGCCGTTCTTCTTATCCTTTACTGATTCAATGAATTCATTGCTGATCTTTGCCTTCGTCGGGCCATAGGTCAGCAGAGCGTCTTGGGGTATGCCCAACTTGTCCCCGATCTGACCGATCGGAAGCGTGCTTGCGGCACGGGCAATCTCGATGTCGCTAGGTACTTTTTTCATTTACAAGAGCTCCTCTTGGAATTCAAGAATACGGGTTAACACGTTACGGCCATCCGTCGAAAGGTTTTTTGTGGTCCTAAAAACCCGTCCCGCGTCGCCCGAGAAGTCTACGTGATGAAACCGCAATTGTCTCGAAGGCTAGGGCTATCAAGCGATAAACGTCCGCAAATTCTTAGCCTGGGACCCCGCCGGTTTAAAATCTGAGGATGTCTCCAGAAGAAAAACAATCGGTCGTCAATTGCAGACAACTCGTTAAGCGATTTGGCGACCTTTGCGCTGTAAATGGAATCAGTTTTAACGTTCCCAAGGGCATCTGCTTTGGAATTTTGGGCCCCAATGGAGCCGGCAAGACAACGACTTTGCGCATGCTCTTGGGCCAGTCCCCGCGGAGCGGTGGTGCGCTGGAAGTTTTCGGGGAGGACATTGATTCGGCGCGAAAGCGTATCCGCCAACGCACGGGCATCGTGCCGCAGGCGGATAACCTGGATCCGGATTTTACGGTTGCTGAGAACCTTTCCATGTACGGAAGCTACTTCCGTCTGGATCATCAAACGGTTCAGAAACGGATTCCTGAACTGCTCTCGATGGTTGAGCTGCTCGCTCGAGCCGATGACCGTATTGGCACCTTATCCGGAGGAATGAAGCGCCGCCTCACGCTCGCCCGAGCTTTAATCAACGATCCAGATCTGTTGGTGCTCGATGAGCCAACCACGGGGCTTGACCCCCAGGCACGGCACATGATCTGGTCGCTGGTTCATAAGTTAAAACGCGACGGGCGCACTATCCTTCTCACCACCCACTATATGGAGGAAGCGGAGCGCCTGTGTGATGAGTTGATCATCGTCGACTCCGGGCGACTCATTGCACAGGGCAGTCCCAACGCCCTCATTGCTGAACACTGCGAAAGTGATGTACTCGAAATTCGCGGCCTCACCCATGAACTTGATCAGAAGGGCCTTGCGCAAAACTTTCGATGGGAGCTGAGTGGAGATAGTGCGTATCTCTACTCTGATGACTCGCACGCCCTTCTCGAGTATGCGGCAAGTCATAACGAAGCGACTGCTTTGCATCGAAAGACGGGGCTCGAAGATGTGTTCCTACGCCTAACGGGTCGGGGGTTGCGCGGATGAAGCGCTACCGACCCCCTCGACTGCGTCTTGAGGCTCTGGCGGTCTGGCGACGAAACGCGCTGGTATGGCGGCGTCTGATGGCGGCGAGTCTCTTGCTGCACTTCGGCGAGCCATTGCTCTACTTGTTGGGAATCGGCTACGGCCTGGGTCGATTCGTTGGTGAGATTGACGGCATGGCCTACTTCACCTTTCTGGCGTCAGGGTTTATTGCCTGGTCCGCGATGAACGTAGCCAGCATGGAGTCGATGTGGTCCGTCTATACGCGAATGGTGCCCCAACAGACTTATGAGGCCATTCTGGCCACACCCGCTGAAGTAGACGACATCGTTATGGGTGAGCTGTTGTGGTGCGGGACCAAAAGCCTTGTTAGCGGAAGCGCCATCCTGGCCGTAGCTGCGCTGCTTGGTGCCGTACACGACTGGACCGCGCTTCTGGCCATACCGGTAATTTTCTTGACGGGTTTATGTTTTGCTGCGCCTGGGCTGATCGTAACCGCCTACGCGCGCGCTTACGAATACTTCAACTTTTATATGACCTTATTCATGACGCCCATGTTTATTCTGTGCGGTGTTTTTTACCCGATTAGCACGCTGCCAGGACCCATGCAGACCGTGGTGCAGTTTCTTCCCCTGACGCATGCCGTCGCCATCATCCGACCGCTGGTGGTGGGCGCACCGGTTGAGAATTTTTGGCTGCATCTTGGCGCGCTGGTGCTGTTCGGGACGATCTGCGCCTGGGTGGCGGCGATTCTGGTGCGGCGTCGACTGATTCAATAGGTCAGCATTATTTAAAGCGGCACAAACACCGTCTGCCCGTGTGCGTCGTACCGGCGGATGGGGTGTTTCATCAGGCGCGAGAAGTTTTCTTCAGTAGCGATCGTCTTGGTCGGCCCACTTAGGCTTTCGCCGTGCCCCATTAAACACAGAAGCTGATCACTAAACCGTGTCGCGAGATTAAGATCATGCATCACCATCATGACGATCTTGTCCTGCGCCCGCCATTGATTTAATAGCGCGGAGAGCGTCTCAATCTGAAAATGCAGATCGAGATGATTTACCGGTTCATCCAGAAGTATCACCCCAGTGTCCTGAACGGCAACCGCCGCCAACTCAATACGTCTTCTTTCACCGCCCGACAGGATCCCTACCGGCCTGTCCACCAGATGCACGATGTCGTGCTCATGCACGACGCGCTGAACGATTTCCTCGTCCTGCTCCTGAATCCCCTCCCAGCGCGACACCCAGGGGTGGCGGGCGTTTATCAGAATCTCATGGCCGGTCAACGAGGACATCTCGTCAAGCTGCTGAAAAAGGATGCTGATGCGCTGGGCACGCGCGCGGGCCGACACTCGATGAACGTTTGACCCGTCGATCGAAATCGATCCGGCTTGGGGGGCGCGAAGCCCGGCCAATGTATGTAGCAAGGTAGTTTTACCCGCGCCATTGCGACCGATAACCGACCAAACCTCGCCGGGCTTTAAAGCCAAATCCAATTGATCGCAGACGCGAGTTCTTCCCACATCAATACATAAGCCACTAACAGTTACGTCGCTCATGGCCGTCCCCGCGACGCTCCTTTTTGGAGAAGCAGCAGGAACACCGGCACACCGATAAAGGCCGTGATCACTCCCACCGGTAACTGTTGGGGTGCCCACAGGACTCGTGCCGTCATTTCCGAAAGGATCAAAAGCGCTCCTCCGGCAAGCATCGATGATGGAATGAGAAGTCGATGGTCCGGACCCACCAGAAGGCGCATCATGTGAGGGATCACGAGGCCAACGAAGCCTACGGGACCGGCCAGGGTCACAGCGACCGCTGTGAGCGCGCTGGCCCCCAGCAGAATGGCCAGCCGCAGCAAGCCTGTACGTAATCCTAATGATCGCGCCCTTAAATCACCTTCGGCAAGGAGGTTGAGATCTCTTGCCAAAATCAAACTGAGCATGAGCGCTGCGAGAACCACACCGCTTCGCCACCAGCCCGGTGTAACCGGCTGCAGATCTCCCATCAACCAGAACAGCATGCCCTGGATTTGCTGCGCCGGGCTGACCGACAGCAAGAAACTGATCAGCGCCCCCCATCCTGACGCCAGCACGATGCCCGTTAACAGTAAACGAGACGAACTCCAGTCACCAGAGCTACGAGCAAGAAGCAGAAGTAAAACCATCGAAATCAGCGCACCTGCACCAGCGGCAACCGGTACGACGCTGTGAGGCGCTCCCGCCATCATCGCTATCAGGACAAGCACCGCTGAACCACCCGATGTGCCCAGCACGTAGGGGTCAGCCAGTGGGTTTCGGAGCAGCACCTGCATTAGCACCCCGGCAAGCGCAAGAGCGCTACCCACAACCAGCGCACTCAACGCGCGTGGCAATCTCAGATCAAGCACAACGGCCGACGCCAGAGCGTTACCTTTTCCCATCAGCGCGGCCGCCGCATCACCCCAGGATAGATCAACGCTCCCTCGGGTGAGTGATAGAGCGAGCGCAATCACGACAAGTACAATTAGGCCGAACAACGTCGCTCGGCGCCGGGCGGATGGATTTTTACCCACGTGTTTCACGGAGCGTTTATCCGTCGTAGTGCGTTCGAGCGGCGGCCAGAGATCGGCACATCGCGTCCATGGCATCCACCAATCGCGGACCCATCCGGGCAACCAGGTCTGCCGGGATCGCGTGCAGTTGCTCACCTTTCACAGCAGTGACGGTCGGCCACGTTGTCCAGCGTGACATCCAAAGCGCCGATTGATCCGACTCGCGCGGCCCCACGATAACCTCCGGATCGGCCTCTAGGACGGCTTCGATCGAGACCACAGGACTTACGCTCTGAAGCCCAGAGAACACGTTGATGCCCCCGCATCCCTCGATCAATTGCGTCACGACATGGTTGCCATTTAGCGTGTAGATCGGTTGATCCCATACTTGGTAGAACACCCGCAGCGCTCGCCGAGAACCGTATTCGTTTCGAAGACGATGTATCGCTGCTTCAAATTGTTGCGCTCGATTTGACGCGGTTTCTAGATGGCCGGTTAATACCCCCAAGCGACGCATCAGCGCTGCCACATCCTCGAGCGTGCGCGGATCGGTTTCAAAAACCGACAAGCCAAGATTGCCTAAGGTCTCAAGGTCAGATTCGCGATTACCTCCACGCCACCCCAGAATCAGATCCGGCTTCAGAGAAAGAATCAGCTCAAGATCGAGATAACTGTAATTTCCTACTCGAGGCAGTAGTCTGGCCGCTTCCGGAAAGTCGCTGAACGCCATGGCCCCGACGAGCCGATCCCCGGCGCCTATATCAAACAGGATCTCAGTTAAGTGGGGCGCCAGACTCACCACGCGCATCGCCGGCGCCGGGAGGGTAATGACAGAACCTCGGTCATCCGCCTGCTCAAGGACATCTCCGAGCGAGACCCCGTTTCCCCAGATTACGGTGAGCGCGAGAAAGGCTATCCGAAGTGCAGCCGCCGCGGTGCAATGTGGAGACAGCGCTCGTACCGTCATGGCGTTACAGGCCAATCGGTCTAGCCGAGGGGGCGACCTTCCGGGCTAAATCCACCGAGCCGTACGGGTCATCACCCGCGATGCGGCTCGCATGATTCGCTTTGCAGGCTCGGGCAACGCATGTGCCCCGGCCTGCTGCGCGGCCTGCGCGTGCGCCCGCTCGTCTTTTTTCATCTGCTCGACCACCGCTCGACTTTTGACATCTAATTTAGGTAGACGATCAAGATGGCTGGCTAAATGCGCTTCGACCTGGACTTCGGTTTCCCTGAGAAAACCTAAGCTCCACCGATCACCGAACATACCCGCCGAAACCCCCATAGCGAGAGACCCGAGGTACCACACAGGATTAAGACGGCTGGTTCGCCCGTCGAGCTCTTTCAAACGACTCTCGCACCACTTAAGGTGGTCTCGCTCCTCAGACGCGGCGCGCAACATGGATTCGCGAATCCGGACATCTTTTGCTACGAGCGCCTGACCCTCGTAAAGCGCCTGGGCGCAGACCTCACCGACATGGTTAACCCGCATCAGTCGGGCGGCTTCCGCCTTATCTGCATGGGACAGTTCCGGCGAAGGTATCGACGCAGCGGGATCCGGACGCGTCGACCCCGCAGGAGCCGCGAAAAGGGTCTCCAGCGCCGTCTGGGCCGACGCAAGCATCTGATCAAGCGAACTGAGCTGGCGTTTCATGACAAGAAGAGCGGTTGTTGGTTCGAAGGCGCTCAGCGTCGCCATCTTACGCCGAGGAAATAACGCCGGCCCGGCTGCTTGTAAAAACTGGCGTGTTCGTACTCTTCATCGAACAGGTTGGCTACCTTAGCGTTGACTTCCCACTGCCGTGCGAACCGAAACGCCGTTCTAAGGTCCAAAACTGCATAACTGCCAATGGTCCGGGTATTGGCGAGATCATCATAGGTCTCGCCTGCCCCACGCACCGATCCGCCCACCGACCACTTACCAAACAAACGGTCCGCGCGAATCTCAAGCAGCTCACCTGGCCGACGAGGCAGCGCTTTTCCATCATAAGCGCCCCCTTTCTGTTCAGCCGACAGCACGGTCAAAGCCGCGGCGACCTGCCACTGGCTCAACGTCACCGCGCTCTCTAGCTCAAGACCCATGATTTCGGCAGCATCAATGTTAGCCGGCGCTGAGATCGCAGCATCGTATGCGATCAACTGATCGACATCGCTTACAAATACGCCGACCGCCCATCGGGAGGCCGCACCTGCGCGACGGTACCCGGCCTCCAAGGTCGCAGACTCTTCCGGTTCCAGAGTAGCGTTACCAAAACCCGGATAGTACAACTCGTTGAAGGTGGGCGCCTTAAAGGCCGTACCGTACTGAAGCATCCAGCGTCCGTCGGCCTCACTGCCGGCACCCATACTCGCGTCTCCGGTAATGGCGCTGCCAAACTGTTCATTATCATCAAACCGTAAGGCGGCCTGAATATCGACCACAGACACGGTCGCAATCCACTGACCAAACACCCCGAGATTATCCCGAGCGGTTTCAGTAAAGGCAGTTCCGCTGGCAATCTCGTCAGCGAGATAGTCAATTCCAAACGTCACCAGGCTGTCGTTGGACGCGGCCCAGTCATTTTGCAAACTCAGTGACATTCGAGCCGTGTCAAAGTAATCGACAAATACGCCGTCTTTGAGCATGTCCTGCTCATCTCGACTTTGACCTGCCGACAATTTGACTGCCAGATGATCGGTTGCTGCGACATCCACCGTAGCACCCAAGGCGCTGGCGTAAAACTCCGTCTCGTTCTGAAACGAGCCATCAAATTCATTTCGCCCATCGGACGAGAGAAAACTCAATCCAATTTTGGTCTTATTCCCAACCGCTGTATTCAGCCCCGCCTGAAGAGACAGATTCTCAAAGCCGTCAGGATCATCCTCAATCGCAAAGCAACCGGCGTTCAAATTCCCCTTGCACACGTTGTAGCCATCGGTCTGCTCGCTGTTTGCCGAGAGCGTAAACTGGGTCCGCTCTCCCCCGGTTGATAGTCGGGCGCCCGCTTTCGCGTAGTTCTGACTGCCGCCCGTTAGAAAGGCCGATGCCCGGTCTGCGGTTCCCGGGTTGTGGGTGAAAATTTGAATCACACCGCCTATCGCATCCGAGCCATATAGGCTGGAGCGAGGCCCCCGCACGATCTCGATCCGCTCGATTTGATCAGGATCAATGAATTGAAATGCTGTTGCGCCGAGCGTGGCCGAGCCCACTTTGACCCCATCGATCAACACCAAAACATGATCGGTCTCCGATCCTCGAAGGAAAACGGCCGTAGGCTGTCCCAAGCCGCCCGTCTGACTGACCATCACGCCGGGGACCGTGCCCAGAAGCTCGGCGACCGTCTCGGGCTGCAGTGTTTCAATTTGCTTGCGGTCAATCACACTGACCGAGGCGAGCGACGAATCAACAGTCCGAATGCGGATCGTCCTCGCTTACCGTTGCGGGGGCAGTGCCGGAATTGCGTTGTCTCAAGACGCCGCGCACCGGCTTCCCGTTTCACCGCGGCTCAAACAAGAGCACGCGACACCAGAAAGCGGTTGCCATTATACGGGTCAAACTGGAGCGGAAGGGCAGGCGCCGCTCTCAAAACCGACATAAATTTTTTTCACTGCGCTTTGACGCAGCAGCCACGAACGCGGGGCTATGACTTGACTTTAAATCCATAAACCTTGAGCATTCCTGCCAGATGATGGCCCCGAAAGGGTTAAAAGGGAACAAGGCGCGCCTCGGCGTTACCTTGGCTGTACCCGCAACTGTAGGCAGCACGTGCTGATCATGGTGTGCCACTGGCCGATGGCTGGGAAGGCAGGATCAGAGGAGAAAGCTGCAAGCCAGGAGACCTGCCGTCATCGGCGTCGCTAGTCCGGGATCGGGATGAATCCTTGACGCGAACCACTCCGGTGGGCGACGCAACGTGTCGCTGACTGGAGGACTCTGAAATGCCAATGCGAAGGTTGAGCGGGACCGCGGGCGTGTGCGCGCCTGGGCCCCGGTTGCGATTCGGCGAGCCAGGAGCAACCTCTTGAATCGCTCGTCATGGGTCGCTCTTGTCGGCTCAGCGTTTGCACACGCGGCCGTCCTTTCGCTCTGGAGCACGCCAACACCGCTAACACCCTCTGAGCTGCATTTTTCAAGTGACGTAGAAGCCGTGATTCTGGAAGCGTCCAGCGATGCTGGAGACACTTCGGTCCGATCCATCGCCACAGCAGAAAGCCTGTCGGGCGCATCCGACGACGCCAGCCAACTAGAAGTCAAACGGTTAACCGAGATCACGGACCAACTCAACGCGAAATTGCGAAAGGAAATCGAGCAACGACGCTCAGACCGGGCGCGCTATGAGCAAGTCGCGGCCGATTATGAATCGGAAAAAATAGCCGCCCAAAGCGCCCGGGCTGAGTTGGAATCTGAACAATACAGGGCCGCCACCCTTGCCACCCAACTGACAGACACCCTTGTTTTACTTGAGGAGACCCAAAAAGATAACGATCGGCGAGAGGCGCTTGCGCAGGATCGTCTTCAACTTTCGGCGCATCGAATCGAGGCGCTTCAACGCGCGCTTACAGATACCCGTAACCAAAGCGATGAACTGTTAGCCCGGAACCAAAAATGGGCCGACGCTTTTCAAGCGCTAAGCATGACAGCAACCCAGGCTGCATCCCAGAACCGCGCGCTCCGGGAGGCTGCGTCAGTACAAAGCGCCGCATTTGCCGACATTAAAACTCAAAACGATTCGCTTCATGTCGAACTTGAACAACTAAAGCATGAATTGCTTCAGTTGGAGACGAGGACGGCTGCCCTCCTTCAGGCGCAAGATGCACCAGCCACGAGTGAAGTCCAGCCTTCAACGGGCAACGCCCTCTCTGATGTCCAGCCTATGCCGGTAGCGGGAAACCCCAAACCGATCTACCCGCGACTCGCCATCAAGCAGGGGCTTGAAGGTAATGTTGCACTGAATGTCAGCATTTCTGAACTCGGGCGAGTCGCGCACATCGCAATCCTCAGACCTAGCGGATCGAAAATACTGGACGAAGCAGCGATCCAATCGGTTCAACAGTGGCAGTTCACACCGGCTTACCGGGACGGCCAGCCGACCGCGACCGTTACCACCATCCCCATCCAGTTTCGATTGATAGACGCCCGCGGCTAGGCCGGTTTCGGGTTAGATAATGCCCGACCGTCGAAGCGCGGAAATATCGCCCGCTGAATACTCAAGAAGCTCCTCGAGGACTTCTTCGGTATGCTCGCCCAGCATCGGGGGAGCCCGATCGACCCGTGTTGGCGTTTCGCTCATGCGTATAGGGCTCGCCAGAATATCGATCTCACCCAGCCCTTGATGGACGACTTGGGTGCGCATGTTCCGGTGTTTCACCTGAGCCTCGTCTAACGCCTGATCGATGCGATTGATTCGACCGCAGGGGATGCCCTGCGACTCAATTAAAGGCACCCACTCATCGGTCGACTTCTGCCGAATGATCTTAGCAAGGATATTTATGATCTCTGAACGGTGGGCCACGCGAGCACGATTGGTTGCAAAGCGTTCATCCTCAGCCAGTTCCGGCCGGCCGAGGAGATCACACAGTCGCTTGAACTGCCCGTCGTTCCCGACAGCAAGAATCAGATGGGCGTCGCGGGTGGCGAACACCTGATAGGGCACAATGTTCGGATGCGCGTTGCCCATTCGATTGGGCACTTCCCCGGCTGCCAGGTACATCATGGCCTGATTGGCAAGAACCGCTACCTGGCAATCGAGTAACGCCATATCAATGTACTGGCCCTCGCCGGATCGATCCCGATGAATCAGTGCGGCTTGAATGGCCGACGCGCAGTAAAGCCCAGTCACGATGTCGGCCATGGCCACACCCACTTTTTGTGGTCCAGCACCCTCGGTCCCCTCAGCCTCTCCGGTGATGCTCATTAAACCCCCCATGCCCTGAATCATGAAGTCATATCCGGCACGATCGGCGTAAGGCCCGTTCTGACCAAAGCCGGTGATAGAACAATAAACCAGACGCGGGTTCAACGCCTTGAGAGACAGATAGTCCAGGCCGTATCGGGCGAGCGCGCCCACTTTAAAATTCTCAACCACCACATCGCTTAGGGCTGCCATCTCACGCGCAAGCGCCTGACCCTTCCGCTCTGCCAGGTTAATGGTCACCGATCGCTTGCCGCGGTTCGCGCCCAGAAAGTAGGTGGACTCACCGAGACCTGTGGATCCGGCCGCCGGGATAAATGGAGGCCCCCACTGCCGCGTGTCATCACCCACCCCCGGCCGCTCGATCTTGATCACATCGGCACCAAGATCCGCCAGCATCTGGGTACACCACGGGCCCGCCAGCACGCGACTGAGATCGAGCACCCGGATGTGGGATAACGCACCCATGGGCTAGCCCATGAAAGCCTGAATTCCGGTTTGCGCTCGACCCAGGATCAGCGCGTGTACGTCGTGCGTGCCTTCGTAGGTATTAACCGCTTCAAGATTCATCATGTGGCGAACCACGTGGTACTCGTCCGACACGCCGTTACCCCCGTGCATGTCGCGGGCGGTTCTCGCAATATCAAGCGCCTTGCCGCAGTTGTTGCGCTTCAGCATGGAGATCGCTTCTGGCGATGCCCTGCCCTCGTCAAATAGACGCCCCAGGCGCAGGCTCGCATGAGTACCAAGCGCAATTTCCGTCTGCATGTCTGCCAGTTTTTTCTGGATAAGTTGATTGGCGGCGAGCGGTCGCCCGAACTGAATGCGTTCGAGCGTGTAGGTTCTGGCAGCGTGCCAGCAGAACTCTGCCGCACCCATGACGCCCCAAGAGATACCGTATCGCGCCCTATTGAGGCAGCCAAAGGGTCCTTTGAGACCCGCAACGCCGGGCAATAGGTTCTCGGCCGGCACGAAGACATCATCCATAACGATTTCGCCAGTGGCCGAGGCGCGCAGGGCAAATTTACCCTCGATTTTTGGCGTGGTGAGGCCCTCCATATCGCGTTCGAGAACAAAGCCGCGAATGACGCCCTCATCATCTTTTGCCCATACAACAAAAACATGGGCGATCGGGGAGTTCGTGATCCACATTTTCGCCCCGCTGAGACGATACCCGCCGTCTACCGACCTTGCCCGCGTTTTCATTCCCCCCGGGTCAGACCCGTGGTCCGGCTCCGTTAATCCAAAACAACCGATCGTCTCGCCGGTGGCGAGTGCGGGCAGATATTTTTCGCGTTGCGCCTCAGAACCATAAGCATGAATCGGATACATCACGAGACTCGATTGCACACTCATCATGGAACGGTATCCCGAATCCACTCTTTCCACTTCACGAGCCGCGAGCCCGTAACAGACGTAATTGAGTCCCGCGCAACCGTAGCCTTCGATGGTTGATCCCAGAAGGCCTAGCTCGCCCATCCTCTTAAATATCGAAGGATCAACCGTTTCCTCACGATTCGCTTTCAGAATCCGTGGCTGCAAATCCTCCTCGCAAAAGCGCCGGATAGACTCCTGAACCAACTTTTCTTCATCGCTCAACAACTCCACAAACCCCAAAGGATCGGTCCAGTCGAAGCTAGCGGTCTGCTTTGATGTTTTCCCCATCTGTCAAGTTCTCCAAATCTTTTCAACTCGCGAGCGTTGTCATCGCCCGCCAGTGGTTAAAAAATCCGGCGAGGAGAGGAGCTTCACTCGAATCATGCGTTTTGCCCCTCTATAATAACGCGCGCCGATTCAACACCGGTTGCATTTCCCGAACCGATAAACGAGCAACCCCTATGACGCTTGAACACCTATGGCCCTTGGCCCAGGTTATTCTGGTCGATCTGATGCTGGCCGCAGACAATGCGATTGTGATCGGGCTGGCAGCCTCGAGCGTTCCCAAGGAGATGCGCCAAAGGGTCATCTTCTACGGTATCGCTGCGGCCGCGGTGCTTCGTATTGCCTTCGCCCTGGTCACTGTGCAGTTATTGCAGATTATCGGCCTGGTGCTGGCTGGGGGATTACTCCTGCTATGGGTGTGTTGGAAACTCTGGCGCGAACTGCGAAGTGGATCCAAAGAAGATGCGCCGAACGCATCCGGGACTCAAGACTCCGTCAAATCGACCCGACAGGCGATCTTGCAAATTGTGATCGCGGACATCTCCATGTCGCTTGATAATGTTCTGGCAGTTGCCGGTATCGCCCGCGAGCATCCTTATATTTTGGTGTTTGGCCTGGCCCTTTCTGTGGGTCTGATGGCTTTCGGGGCGACATTTTTCGCGCGATTACTGGAGCGGTATCATTGGATTGCCTATCTTGGTCTCGCCATTATTCTGCAGGTCGCACTGGTTATGATCTGGGAAGGATCACAGCAGGTCATGACTATCGCCTTCGCAGGTTAGCCGGATACTCGGATAAATCAAAAACAGATCAGATAATGAAGATGACTGGAAACCACATACGCGCCCTGGGTCTTGTCGCCCTGTTCTTCGTCTCCTACCCGTCGGCGAACGCACAAAGCGCAGACATTGAGCGAGCCGTTGCGGCGTACAACTCGGGCGACTACGCCACGGCAATCGCTTTATTTGAGCCCAATGCACACCAGGGCAACCGGGATGCGCAATACGCCATGGGCGTGGCCTACTATGAAGGGAACGGCGTGAATCGCGATCTCGACGAGGCGCTCGCCTGGTTCCGAAAAGCGGCAGATTCCGGCCACCCGACTGCCATGTTCAATCTTGGTGTCGCGCACTGGCAGGGCCGTGGCGTCGAGAAAAGTTTTGCGAAAGCGGTCGATTGGTGGGAGCGCGCTGCCGAACTTTCCGATATACCCTCTCAATACAATCTGGGCCTCGCCTACTATCGCGGGACCGGCGCAGAAAAGGATCCCGCGAAAGCCAGGGAATGGTTGAGCAAGGCAGCGGCTCAGGGTCATGCCGACGCCAGGCGGGTGCTCGCGATGCTGGACGAGGACCAAGCAACAGCGCAGGACACCGCTTCAAGCGCGCCAGCTGTGAGTTCCAGCACCCCGGCAACCACCGCCGAGGCGCCCGCAAGCGCTGTCGTTAACGTCAATTTCCGCGCTGCGCAAGTGGCTTATGACCAGCTGGCCATACGAACAGGCCCCGCCGGCAGTGCCTCTCTCGCAGGCTCCTTAAAGCAGGGCACGCCGGTCAAGATTACGCAAACCAGCGGCGCCTGGGCAAAAATCGAAACGCCGGTCGCGCCACGATTCTGGGTCTTTGGTACGTATGTTGAAGGATCTCCCTCGGGACGAATCAATGCAGACAAGGTTCGCCTGCGCTCCAGCCCAACCACAGGGGCCGATTCATCCATCGTGGCTCAGCTTGATCGGGGAGCCGCGGTCATTGTCCACGCGAGCTCGGGAGACTGGAAGCAGGTCAGCGCGGCGCAGCTGATACCCTCTTGGGTTCAACTGTCGGGTCTGGCGGAACAGAATCCCGTGACCCAGAGCTGGATGGATAACTTCAATGCCCTGTCGGGCAGCGGATCATCAGGCGCCTCGCCCACGCAAGCGACTGCCCCATCGGCTTCGACTCAGGCCTTCAAGGCGGCGTGGACCATCGGCGATGACGTTGCGGTACACGGCCGGCCGGCCGCCGATTCACCGCTTCTTAACTACCTCAACAAAGAAACGCCCCTCAAGGTAATGGGTAGCAAAGGTGAGTGGCTGATGATTCAGCCCTCAGGCGGTATTGATGTCTGGGTCTATGGGGAATTCGTAACTGAAAACGGAGCTCGTGCGCAGATCAACAACGACCGGGTGCGCATTCGTTCGTTGCCCACCAGCGCGAGTGGATCTGATGTGCTGGGCCTTCTGGATCGCGGCGCCCAGGTTGAAGTGGTCAGCCGCAAAGAAGGCTGGGTCCGCGTACGCGTCCTTCACTCGGTAGCCGGCTGGATCCGAAAGGAGCAAGCCACCGTGCCCGGGGCCATCTCTGACGGCTGGCAGGAACGCTGGGACGCCCTCCGCACACAGGCCGCGAACGGCTAGCGGGCCTTCCGACCCACGAGCTCAGGCGGTGCGTCATCGGCTGTACATCGCGACGTGGTTCCTCTGCGCAGCGGCTTCGGGCAGTCTTTGGGCGCAGGAGACCCCATCGCTTGCCGATTTGGTCAAGGAAGAACGATTTGAAGACGCCCTTGGTTTAATCGAAGCGGAAATAGCGAACACCGCTGCCGATGTATTTGATCTTCAGTTCCAGCGCGCCCAACTTCTCCTGGTGACCGGTCAAGTCGAAAAAGCGGAGCATACCTATCGCTCTCTCATTACCCGGTATCCCGCACGGCCAGAGCCATACAACAATCTCGCCCGAATCTATGCAGGCCAGGGTAGGCTTGATCAGGCCGCGGCATTACTGCGCGCCGGTCTTTTCACTGATCCGAACTACCGCAAATTGTTCGACAACCTCAACCAGGTATATTCCGAGCAGGCCGCGCGATCCCTGCGGCGCGCTTTGGACCCCTCTGATCCAAAAGCGGATGCAACCCTTCCCCTGCAATCACTTGGGGAGATTTCCCCTGCCCCCCTCGACAACTGACGATGTTTAGCCGCGAACGCAGATCTCGAGTGCTGGGGCTTTCGCTCACGCTGACCCTCGGGCTTTGGTCCTGGCTTTCCTGCGCTAACGCGGCATCACCCGTTGGGTATGAGGCGGATTTGATGAAAGCCACCCAACTCGCCACCGAAGGGCGATTCCGCCAGGCTATCGAGATACTGAATCAGTTGACCGCCCGCTTTCCAGAGAGTCGCGTGGCCCACGCCTTGAAAGCGGATCTATTGATTGGATTAACCGGTCAATTGCCTCTCACCCAAACCAGTGCGGCACCTTCGGCGCGTGAGATCCTTGACCCGATTCACGATGAACTGCGTTTGCGGTGGATGCACTTAACGAAAACGCAAGATCAGTCATCGCCGTCCCTGCCGGCAAGCATACTGAAGCCATCGATGAAGAATCCTTTTACGATCTACGTCGATCTGCCCGCCGCGCGGCTTTACGTATTCGACACACGCCACCCCACCCCATCGGCTTTGGCGAGCTACTACGTGACGATCGGGCGCAAAGGATTCGGAAAACGCAAAGAGGGCGACCTTAAAACGCCTGTGGGCGTTTACCGTCTTACCGGATACAAACCCGGGTCGACGCTTCACGAGCGCTACGGTTTCGGTGCATTAACCACCGACTATCCAAATGCGCTCGACCGCCAACTGAAACGAACGGGTTACGGCATCTGGATTCACGGCACAGAGCCCGGCTGGGAAAATCGCGGACCAAGGGCAAGCGATGGGTGTATCACGCTAAGCAACACCGACTTTAAAACCCTTGTGACGACGTACCCTATGGGCACCAACACATCGGTGATTATTGATGACGCGCCACAGTGGGTCTCGATCAACGCACTCGACGAATTTCGAGATGAAATGGAGTCAGCGCTAAACCTGGCAGGCAAAGACAGAGCAGCACAAGCCCATCCCGATATGCCCGGTGTTCCGCATTTTGCCCACTCAGAACCCCTCGCTACCTTTCAAGAGGTTTATATGTATCCCGGGTCGGGGGCGGATCTCATGACGCGTCGTCTATTGCCTGAGACGGGCGATCATGCGGTTGAGATTGACGAATACTGGACCAGAAACGCTGCGGGCGCTTGGGAGCGCGTTTCTTTCTAAGTCTGTTTGAATCCATCCAGCCCTAATAACCCTCTGTGGTTTTGACGAGGTTCGGCCATTCGCCAGAATCTCCATGCGCCCTGATCGCATCAGCGATGTAACGACAGGCGGTGGGCGGGAACGTGATGCTTCCAATATGCGGGGTCACCAGCACCTTGGGGTGGGTCCAGAATGGACTGTTTGTCGGAAGCGGCTCCGTCGCGAAGACATCCAGCGCTGCGCCATCCAGATGGTCGCTATCCAGGGCATGCAAAAGCGCCTGCTCATCAATCAGATCACCGCGTCCTGCGTTGATCACGAAAGCGCCAATAGGCAGCTCAGTCAGCGTTTTCTCGTTGAGCATATGCTTGGTCTCTGGAGTTGCCGGCATGAGAAGCACCAGGATTTGCGTCTGACTTAAGAATAAAGGCAACTGCTCAGGTCCGTGAAAAACCTCAACGCCATCTATGTCCAAAGCCGAGCGCCGATAGCCGATCACTCGATATTGAAGCGCCTTTAACTGACTCGCGAGCGCCTGCCCCAATTTCCCCAGGCCCATAATCCCCACGGTTACATCAGGTGCCGGACGCTGGGTAAGTTCCTCCCAATGCTTCGCTTCCTGTTGACGCTCAAAATGATGGATCAGGCGATGAAAGCGAAGCACATTGAAAAGACAGTACTCCACCATGCCGGCAGTTAATTGAGGCTCAACCATTCGGACAATCGGAACGCCCGTCGGCAGACCCGGGCACCTCAGCAACGAGTCCACGCCAGCGCCGATAGAAAAAATCACCTCAAGATTCTCAAGCGATGCAAAAAGCTCCGCAGGGGGCGCCCATAAAAGCGCGCAATTGATCTCCTTGGGATCGCCCACATCCGGCCAAATCCGCATTTCGATCTCCGGGGCAATTTCCCCAAATGTCTGGACCCACTCCCTATCGCGAGAGTCGGTCTTAAGCAGCATTACAGGTTTTTTGAGAATACTCATGTCATCGGAAGGTCGGCCGATTTGTCATTGCTCTGGGACGATACGATTGCTCTGCGTGTAACAGAAGCGTTTGAGCGGTTAAGTCTAACCTGATGGACGGACTGGGTCGGGATAACCTGATCAGCCGCTTGGGCGCCTTAGCTCCCGCCTTGTCAACTCCAAATCAAACCACTTGCGGCAAGTTCTGCCCGTAAATCGATATTCTTATTAGTAGAACCTTATTGAGATTATTTTTTTGTCGGTCTAGACTCAAATGCATAAGGATTCGGCAAGTTGGTCGCGCCAATCTATTACCAGAACCGTGGAGGAATCATCTCACGATGAGCGCCGACGACGTTTTCGTCCGATTCAAAGAGGTCCAGAAAAGTTACGACGGCGAGACGCTGGTCGTGAAAAA
>RGTL01000071.1 GCA_010025385.1 Gammaproteobacteria bacterium
GTGAGCGCGATTCGCGCCGCCTGCGAGCAGGTGAGCGACTTCTCGCTTGCAGGCTCAGTGATCTACACGAGCTGCGAACCCTGCCCCATGTGCCTCGGCGCGATCTGGTGGTCGCGCATTGACGCGATTTACTTTGCCAGCACACGTGACGATGCGGCTCGCGCCGGTTTTGATGACGCGGCGCTGTACAGGGAAGTCTCTCTCGCGCTCCCGGAGCGACAACTTCCGCTGCTAAGGTATGCGCTACCGGAGGCAGAAGATCTCATGAGCGCCTGGCTGCAAAAGGACGATAAGATCCCTTACTGATAACCGCTGTTTTCAGCAGGGGGATTGATCTGCCGGCCTACCCGAACGATCGAGCGCATTGAAATGAGCGAAACGCTATTACGTCTGACCGGCATACGAAAAACCTTTCCGGGCTGTGTCGCCAATGACAACATCGACCTCGCGATTGCGCCCGGTGAGATCCATGCGCTTCTCGGTGAGAACGGGGCCGGTAAAAGCACGCTGGTCAAAATGATCTATGGTGTGCTGCGGCCGGACGCTGGAGAAATTTCCTGGAACGACCGCGGCGTCAGCGTTGATAACCCCGCAAGCGCACGAGCGCTGGGTATCGGCATGGTGTTCCAGCATTTCTCCCTCTTTGAGTCGATGACCACGCTTGAGAATGTTGCCCTCGCCCTACCCCCCCAGGACCTTCAGACGCTCCGCCGCCGACTGAACGACACCGCCGAGCAATACGGCCTGAAACTTCATCCCGATCGTTATGTCTATGACCTCTCGATGGGTGAACGTCAGCGTATCGAGATTGTTCGCTGTCTGCTGCAGGATCCCAAACTGCTCATTCTTGACGAGCCCACGTCCGTGCTAACGCCGCAGGAGACGGACATCCTGTTCGCTACGCTTCGAAAGCTCGCCAGTGAGGGCCGGTCGATCCTGTACATCAGCCACAAACTTGAGGAAGTCCGGGCGCTTTGTGATCGAGCGACGATCCTGCGCGGTGGCAAACGGGTAGACGACTGCGTGCCTTCGCAGGAGACAGCTCAATCGCTCGCTGAAAAAATGATCGGCCGACGCGTCGAATCCGCAAGAGGGCGTAGCGGGCAGGCGGCATCAGAAACACGCCTTTCGGTTAACCATCTTTCGGTGCGATCCGGCGAGCTCCATGGCACCGATCTGCAGGAAATCAATCTGACTGTGAAGGCCGGAGAAATCGTCGGCATTGCCGGTATCGCCGGCAACGGACAGACCGAGCTCATGTCAGCGCTCTCCGGAGAAACCGGAGCCCCGCAGTCGGGAACCATCAAGATCGGATCTACCGACGCCACGCGGATGCGCCCGATGGATCGTCGCCAACTGGGCGCGGTGTTTGTGCCGGAGGAGCGAATCGGTCAGGCCGCCGTTTCGGATCTGAGTCTGACTCAGAACAGTTTCCTCACCTCGGCAAAACGAATGGGCTTCAGCACGAAAGGCCTAATCAGCTGGGATGCCGTGAGCCAGTTCACAGACGACATTCTGAAACGCTTCAATGTCCGCGCCACCGGCAAAGACGCGCTGGCCAAAAGCTTGTCGGGCGGAAACCTGCAGAAATTTATTGTCGGACGGGAAATCCTGCAAAAACCGAATTTGATCGTTGTGTCGCAACCGACCTGGGGGGTCGACGCGGGAGCCGCTGCGGCCATTCACGACGAAATTCAGGCGTTGGTCAGCGCCGGGGCCGGTGCCCTGGTCATCTCACAGGACTTAGACGAGATTTTCGCCTTGTCGGATCGCATCGCCGTGATTTCCCGGGGCACGCTTTCAGAACCACAGCCGGCGCACAGCGTCACCACCGAGGCCGTGGGCCTTCTGATGGGTGCCAGCGCCTTATCTGCACAACAGGTCTCACATGCTTAGGCTCGAAGCCCGAGCCACCTCCTCCGCCAGTGCCGCCTGGCTCTCGCCGGTGCTCGCCCTGACGCTGACGGGTATTACCGGAGCCGTTATCTTCCTCGCCATGGGCAAAGCGCCGGGCGTGGCGCTTTATCTTTATTTCATTGAGCCGCTAACCTCATGGTCGGGCCTCTCCGAGGTGATGGTAAAGGCCGGCCCATTAATTCTGATTGGCACAGGACTGTCGCTGGGCTTTCGGGCGGGCGTTTGGAACATCGGAGCGGAGGGGCAATTTATTGCAGGCGCTCTTCTGGGCAGTGCACCGGCCATTTATTTTTATCAAAGCACCAATCCGATGATCCTCCCGCTGATGGTCATGCTCGGTGTTTTGGGCGGCATGGCCTGGGCGGCGATTCCGGCGCTTCTGAAGACCCGATTTAACGCAAACGAAATCCTTGTCTCGCTCATGCTGGTCTATGTCGCCGAGCTGTTGCTGATTCATCTGGTGCAGGGCGCCTGGCGAAACCCGCAGGGCTGGGGCTTTCCGGGCACGCGAATGTTTCCCGATGCGGCCCTGCTGCCGATGATCGTTGCCGGCTATCGGGTGCATCTGGGCACCTTGATTGCGCTCACGGTGCCTTTCATCGCCTGGTTCGTGCTTCAAAAAACAAGCTTTGGTTTTCATGTCCGCGTGTTTGGCTCGGCGCCGTTGGCCGCCCGCCATGCCGGCATCGGCCAGCAACGAATGATCTGGAGCACGCTTTTAATCGGCGGAGGATTGGCCGGCCTCGCGGGCGTAATGGAAGCCGCCTCTACTATCGGTCAGCTCATGCCCAAGATCTCACCCGGCTATGGATTCACCGCGATCATCGTCGCGTTTCTCGGTCGACTGCATCCCATTGGCGTATTGCTGGCCGGCATCACGATCGCTGTCACATACATCGGGGGCGAAGGAGCGCAAATCTCGGCGGGGCTGCCCAAAGCGGTGACCGGATTGTTCCAGGGCATCATCTTGTTTTACCTGTTAGCCTTTGATCTTCTGACGCGATACCGCATCACGCGGGTGCATTCGCAGGCGAGCGCATCATGACCGAACTCATCATCGCGTCCATCATGACCATGATGACGGCCGCGACCCCGCTGATTTTTGCCGCGACCGGTGAACTCGTATGTGAAAAGTCAGGGGTTTTAAACCTGGGTGTGGAAGGCATGATGCTGATCGGCGCGGTCTTTGGGTTTGCGGCAGTAGCGCTAACCGGCGAGCCGCTCGTTGGTGTCATCGCGGGAGTAACCGCCGGGGCACTTGCATCATTGATCTTTGGGTTTCTGACCCTTACGCTGCTGTCCAATCAGGTGGCCACGGGATTGGCACTGACCATTTTTGGTACGGGGCTATCGGCGCTTTTTGGGCTTGAGTATGTCGGCCGCACCATTGAGCAGATTGAGCGGATTCACATCCCCTGGCTGACCGACCTGCCGATCATTGGACGGATCCTTTTTGGTCATGACCCGCTGGTGTACTTCGCTATTGCTATTCTCTTAGTAACGTCATGGTTTCTGGGCCGATCGCGCTGGGGGATGGTCCTGCGGGCGGTGGGTGATTCGGATCAGTCTGCCCACGCCATTGGTTATCGGGTAATCCTTATCCGCTACGCGGCCGTAGCGTTTGGTGGCGCCATGGCAGGTCTCGGCGGCGCCTACTTATCATTGGCTTACACGCCACTTTGGGCGGAAAACATGACGGCCGGCCGGGGCTGGATTGCGCTCGCGCTGGTGGTTTTTGCCAGCTGGCGACCGGGTCGGGTGCTTTTTGGAGCCGTTCTTTTTGGGGGGATCACGATCCTGCAGCTTAATGCTCAGGCGGCCGGGCTCGGTATTCCCGCCTCGTATATGTCGATGCTCCCTTACATTGCGACCATAGTTGTATTAGTCTTGATATCGCGTGACTCCACCCGGATTCGACTGAACGCCCCGGCCTGTCTTGGGCGTCCCTTCCGGGCGGAGCGCTAATAAAAAATTAAATTAAGCACACCAAGCAGAGGATTCTTACTGTGAGAAATCTACTAAGACTAACCGCGTTGGCAATCGCCAGCGCCTTGATGCTCGCCTCAGGCGCCGCGTCTGCGGACAAGCTGAAAGTCGGCTTTATCTACATCGGGCCGCCGGGCGATTTCGGCTGGACCTACGCTCATGATCAGGGCCGTCTGCAGATTGAAAAAGAGCTTGGCGATCGTGTCGAAACGACCTACGTGGAAAACGTCCCGGAAGGTCCCGATGCCGAACGCGCCATCGCGAAACTGGCCGAGACGGGTCACCAGTTGATCTTCACCACCTCCTTTGGCTACATGGAGCCCACGCTCAAGGTCGCCAAGCGGTTCCCGAATGTAAAGTTCGAGCACGCCACCGGCTACCAGCGCGCCGACAACGTCGCGACGTATAACGCCAAATTCTATGAAGGCCGATATGTGCAGGGCGTAATCGCGGGCAAAATGTCGAAAACCAATACGGTCGGTTACATCGCCTCCTTCCCGATTCCGGAAGTGATCATGGGCATCAACTCGTTCCTGCTTGGCGCCCACTCGGTGAACCCAAACATCAAAGTGAAAATTGTTTGGGCGTACACCTGGTTTGATCCGCCGAAAGAAGCCGATGCGGCAAAAGTACTGATGGATCAAGGCGCCGATATCATTACCCAGCACACCGACAGCACGGCTGCACTTCAGGCCGCCGCCGAACGAGGCGTGATGGCGTTTGGCCAGGCTTCAGACATGATTCAGTTTGCCCCGAAAACGCAGCTGACCTCCATCATCGATGCCTGGGGTCCTTACTACGTTGAACGAACCAAGGCGGTTCTGGATGGCACTTGGACGTCCGGCGATACCTGGCACGGTATGTCCGACGGCCTGGTCGTGATGGCGCCTTACACCAACATGCCCGCCGACGTGGCGGCGCTTGCCGCAAAAACCGCCGAAGACATTCGCACCGGCAAGCTGCATCCGTTTACCGGGCCGATCTACAACCAGGCCGGTGAATTGGTGCTAGAAGCCGGCAAAACAGCAGACGACGGCATGCTGGCTGGCATGATGTACTACATCAAAGGCATCGACGATAAAGTGCCGAACTAGCGCACCTTTTGCTGGAAACCAAAACCGCCCCTTACCGGGGCGGTTTTTTTTGCCCATCAGAGTCGCTTTAGCCGCAAGCGACGCTGATAGCAGCCATAGTCTCGCGACTGACTTAATTTACCAACTGATCCAGTATCTTGGCCGCCTTCGTCGGGCCATGCTGAGAGCGCATATGCGCAGAGGTTTTTGCCAGGCGCGAGTGCATCTCTTCGCCTGTTAACATCTTTTGGATCGTGTCTTTGAGCTCTTCATCGGTCCAGCGGTTGCGATGCAGATGGTAGCCGTGACCGGTCTCTGCGACGCGGGTCGCGTTGTCATGCCCATCCCAGACGTAAGGCATGATGAGCGCGGGCTTGCCGAAGTAAAGACATTCGTTGAACGAGTTATTACCGCCGTGATGGATCACGGCATCGGCCAGCGAGATCACCGACGGCTGTGGGTACCACGAGGCAATATGGACGTTGTCGGGAACCGAGTCGTATTCCTCCATGTAATCGCCCACGTTAAAAAGTGCCCGCACGTCCATTGTGGCAATGGTTGCCATCAGACGCTTCAGTAGAGTCGTGTCGCCCGAGCCGAGACTGCCAAAACTGACATACAAAAGCGGCGCGTCGTTGTTTGACTTGAAGGAGGGCATCTCAAAATCGGTCTCGTCACGCACGCAGCCCTCGAGATACTGAAACTGTTTCGGATCAAGCGGCTTCTCTCGCGTGAACTTCACGGGCTCAGGGTAGAGCAGAAGATTCATATGGGGAGAGGCCTCAAAGAATTCGCCTAATTCATAGGGCGACTCACCGCACTCTTTCAGGAACGCGTTGAACTTCTCATGCGTCGGCCTGATCACCTCGTTAAAGCGGTCTTGATAAGCCGCAAAACAAGCCGTGTCTTTTTCTCCACATCCCGACAGATGCGGCGGCACGAGCGGATCGGCAATCTCGTTCTCAGAGCACGAAATCATCCGCACCCAGGGCTTGTTGTGCTCACGGGCATAGCGCTTGATTGCGGGAAAGAGAATCACGTTATCCACGCAAATGAGATCTGGCTTGACGGTATCCAAAACACCCGGCAGTTCCTTCTCAGCCCAGATAGCCGTATCAACAATAGCGGCCCAGCACTCTTTGACGTAGTTATCGATCTGCTCGTAAGCAGAGAGATCAAAGTTGGGGATGTGGCCGTTAATAAAGTCGCTCCAGTACTTGGCCATTTCCTCGGGCGGCATCGGCTCGGACATGTTGACGGTGTATTCGTCAAAGCCATAGCCTGAATAAACACCCTGCATTCCGGGATCGGTCAGAAATACGGCCTTATGGCCAAGTTTCTCGCACGCCTGACCGATACCCACCGAATTGAGGGCCGGGCCAAACGCGGCCTCGGGAAAAAACGCAATCACCTTACCCGTCATGAGTCCTCCTTTGTTTCTTTATTATTCCCACGCTCGTGATCTTAATTTGTCGTTCACTCGTTCCGCCACAACTGCTCCCAGGACATCCTGCCCTCTAATTGGCCCTGACTGGGGTCTAAAGCCTCGATGACAATTTTCGAGGCATTGTCTGTTTCACTTCCTGTCGTATAGCGTTTGTCGCCAATAATGGAAACACCGCCTGGGACACCATTTTTTGGCTTATATCGTTTTCCCGAATAGCCGACAGATTTTTTCTCAATGCGGCCATCGCCACCGATCGTCGTCGTATCACCCTCAACCTGAACCACACCATTTTCATCAAAATCGAAACCAGGCGCGACGGGTGCACCACCGGTCAAGGCATCCACGGACATCATCCAGCCCGTTCCGCCGGCCGCGCACGGTCGCGGATCTGTCGGTACAAGCGTATTGAAGAATACCAGTCCACCGCGATAACGCGCATCGGTGACGACCCGCTCGCCTTTGTCGGGCAGATCAAAGTACCAGCCATAGCGATCACCCGTACTGGCTTTCTTGTAATCCACTTTTAGCTCTTGCCACCGATCAGGATCCGTTACGCGTCCTGCTCCGGATTCTTCCCGCAGGAAAACCTGCTCCACGAGATCATCGCGCTTCAATCCGCTATCACCCCGATCCCAAACACCGTAAAAACTCTGCACATCAGTCGTGGTGTTATCGCCGGCGACAATGTATTGGCCGGTACCAAAGAACAGCATCAGATTCGGTTGGTTCCCGCTCGTTGGCATCTGAGGATGACGGATGATTTCAGGTTTGGTCATGATGGGCTGACGGTTCGCAGTGGTAAAGAAAGCCGATCCCGAGGCGACCTTCCAGTCGCTTGATCGTGAACTGCTGAGGTCGAATGCCCAGACATTACCGAATAAGTCACCGGCGTAGACGCGATCGGCTACCTGATCACCATCCGTATCGACAACCGCGGGCGTCGACAATCCATTGCGTCGCGCGACCGATCCTGCGCCCGTCGGAATTCGCAAATAATCTCGACCAAGAGTCCAATCTCCATCGAGCCCTCCATCAAGAAAAATCACAAATAATTCTGACTGCCCCGAGGTCGGTGTTCCGGTGGCCGAGTGCTCGTAGCCATTGCCCATAATGGCGGCCCATCGACCGTTGGGCAACATGGCAATCGTGGGTCTCGCCAGGGTATGTCCAAGGTGCGGATCGTCCGCACTGGTGAACTCCCACAGCACCGTATTCGCAGCATTCGACTCTAAAAGACGCTCGGGGTCCGTAACGTCCAGCGCAAATATGCCTTTTCCGCCGGAGCCTTGTATTCCCACGAGCACCGTCCTCCATTCACGGTTCGAAGAACTTCGCGAGGCGACGTACACATCAGATACCGTCGGGGTCCCATCAACATAGTAGCGATGCGCATAGTCGGGATCAGTCAGATAGTGATAGCCCTCGCGTTTTGCGGTCGAGAACAGATTACCCGGCAGATAGGCCAGAAGCTCTTGCCCATCCTCTGCGGCAAAGATATGCAACATGCCATCGTTTGCACCGACCGCGACAATCTCGCGTCGGTCCTTATGATCTCGGGCAAAACGCGAGTAACTTGCATCACCTGCGGGAAAAACCCCGCCGCTTGGCCAATTCATCGCCGGTGTCCCAACATGGATTGCGGAGGAGTGAATAATGTCGCCAAGCAGACTCTCACGCTCCCTGAAACCCCATCCCCGACCCTCATGACTTCGGTCGCCCCGCAAATAGCCGAGCCGCGCCTTACCCACGTCCACGCTGATGCTTACGCTGCCCATAAATTTATGAAGAAGACTCACCGTAACCGTATGGAGAACGGTGGCGCTTATGACGGTGCTAATGACCAAGCAGGAGTGACTAACTACTGGGTCAAAAAGGACCGCGAAAAGATGCTGAAGCCCTTGGCTCAGACTAAAGACCTCAATAAGCTTAAAGAAGAGCTATTAAAGAAAGCACTGGGCGATAAAGATGCACAAGATGATGCCGGTACTCCCGCTGA
>RGTL01000072.1 GCA_010025385.1 Gammaproteobacteria bacterium
GCGAAATCATCGCCCTCTTTGATTAACCCCATCGCCACCCCGGCGACCGGTGCCTTAATCGTGACGCCCGCATCCATCAGGGCCAGGCTGGTTCCACACACGGTTGCCATCGAGCTTGATCCGTTGGACTCCGTGATTTCAGACACCGCCCGGATCACGTACGGAAAGTCCTCGGCCGAGGGTAGCACGGCAAGAATCGCGCGCTTCGCCAGACGCCCGTGGCCGATCTCGCGACGCTTCGGAGACCCAACGCGTCCTGTTTCGCCGACACAATACGGCGGGAAGTTGTAGTGCAACATGAAGGGATCGCGGCGTTCGCCCTCGAGCGCATCAATGATCTGAGCGTCACGCTCAGTACCTAGCGTGCAGGTAACGATCGCCTGCGTTTCGCCTCGCGTAAACAATGCTGACCCGTGAGTCCGTGGCAGCAGACCGGTCTCTATCGCGATGGGTCGCACGGTCTCCTTGTCTCGGCCGTCGATTCGCGGCTCATTTGCGAGAATGCGACCGCGAACGGTCTTTTTCTCAAGCGTCTTGATGGCGCCCTTAACGCGCTCGGCTTCCGCATCATCCGATGCTTCGCCTAACAAGGTGCTAGACGCTTTCTCTCGAGCAGCAGACATCGCCTGCTGACGTGCCGCCTTGTCAGGAATCTGATAAGCAGCGGTAATGTCCGCCCCGACTGCTGCCGCCACTTTTTCCAACAGAGAGTTGTCGTTGTCTTCGGCCGACCAATCCCAACGCGAGACTCCAACCTTTGCGGTCAATTCTTTGATGGCCGTGATAGCGGCCCTGCCGCCTTCGTGACCAAAAACGACGGCGCCGAGCATCTGCTCTTCCGTGAGCTGGTCCGCCTCTGACTCCACCATCAGCACCGCAGACTCCGTACCGGCGACAACGAGATCGAGTTTCGACTCTTTCAACTGAGACGCGGTCGGATTCAGCACATACTGACCGTCCACAAACCCGACACGAGCGGCGCCGATCGGGCCGTTAAACGGTACTCCGGAGATACTCAGGGCCGCAGACGCTCCGACCATCGCGACGATATCCGGATCTATCTCAGGATCGACGGACATCACCGTTACAACGATCTGAACCTCGTTATTGAACCCATCGGGAAACAGGGGGCGAATCGGACGATCGATAAGGCGCGCCGTCAGGATGGCCTTCTCCGCAGGCCGCCCTTCTCTTTTGAAGAAGCCGCCCGGAATACGGCCGGCCGCATAAGTTCTTTCCTCATAATCAACGGTCAAGGGGAAAAAATCCCGTCCGCTTGATTCACGGGCGGCAACGACCGTCACGAGAACCACCGTCTCTCCCAAACTGGCCATCACAGCGCCGCTCGCCTGTCGGGCAATCTGCCCGGTCTCTAGGCGCATCTCCTGATCGCCGTACTGGAAGGTTTGGACAATCTTATTCAATCCGTTGACTCCGTTTAAATGAGTGAAAGAGGGTTATCGTCTCAGACCGAGACGGCCAATCAAGGCGCGGTAACGCTCAACGTCCCGACTTTTGAGATAATCGAGCAGCTTGCGCCGGCGATTGACCATACGCAACAAACCCTGTCGGGAATGATGATCATGGATGTGGGTTTTGAAATGGTCGGTAAGGTCGGTGATCCTGGCGGTCAGCAGGGCCACCTGCACCTCAGGAGATCCCGTGTCGCCAGGCGCGGTGGCGTAATCACTGACCACTTGGGCCTTATCGGCTGCTACTAATGACATACTTAAATCCTCGGTAGTCTTGGACGGCTTTCAGAAGGTTCGTTTTAATTCTGGGTCTATGCGTGCGTCACGCGGTCCGTTCAGCGAGTCGCTCAGGCCTTGGGTCGGGCATACGCCCGGCCGGCTTTTCGGTGCAACAACGTTCTGTCGGAATGCTGAGTATCGCTCGAGGGGGGTTGAACGGCGGGCGTATTCTACCGTTATGCCTGGGTTTCCTCAAGAAAACGAGCGTGTCCATGCCTAGGCGGACATTAGCCGCTCGGGCACCACCAGGTTAGCCTCCTCCACCGTCCCAACCCCGAGGAACCCAGCGCTGGCAGAGTACAGGCGGACTTGGCCACTATTGGGCAGGTCCGCGCTCTTCACGGCCTGGCCCCGACAGATATAAAAGGCCGCATCTACAGAGAGATCCACCTTAGGCAAGTGCCGCAACGCCTGCCCCACTTCCCCAATGTAGCGTCGGCGCTCGTCTAGCGACTCCAGAGCCTCCAGTTGCGAAATGGTGACCGCATCGTCGATTTTGAGATCTGCAACGCCTAGTCGCCTCAGGCTAATAACGTGACCACCGACACCCAGCGCTTCTCCAAGATCAGTAGCCAACGCCCGCACGTAGAATCCGGAACTGCACTCAAGTTCGAGCACAAGATCGCGTCCGTTGAAATCCAGCAACTCCAGACGAGTGACCTCAACCTCCCGACCCTCTCGTTCGATCTCAATTCCCTCTCTGGCGAGCTTATAGAGCGGCTGCCCGTTCACCTTGATCGCGGAATACATCGGCGGAACCTGGATGAACGCTCCACAAAACGGCTGAAGGGCGCGCCGAATGTCCTGCTCCAAGACCGTTTCGCTACTGGATCGAACGACAGCCCCCTCGCTGTCGCCCGTCTCCGTGGTCTCCCCGAGCCTGATCGTCGTTTGGTAGTGCTTGCTTGCCCCCAGAAAATATCCGGACCACTTTGTTGAATGGCCAAGACAGATAGGGAGAAGGCCCGTTGCGATTGGATCCAGACTGCCGGTGTGACCCGCCTTCTGCGCATTAAGCAATTTACGTGCGGTTTGCAGCGCCTGATTTGAACTCACCCCCGCATGCTTATCCAGCAACAGCACGCCATCCACAGCGTCGCCGAATGACTTTTTTCTGCGTCGACCCATCAGATTCCCGTGCTACTTCTCGCTCTCGTCATCACCTGAATCGATCTGATCGAGATGAAGGGAATCCAGCAGCCTGGACATCTTGGCTCCGTATTCAATACTTTCATCGTATTCAAATATCAGATCAGGCGTCCGACGAAGGTGAGCGCGCTTTCCTAACTCAAACCGCAAAGAGGACGCGTTAGCGTTTAGCGCTTCAATAACATTCCCGGACGACACCTTTGATGCCAGGGCGGTCACGAAGATTCGGGCATGGCGCAGGTCCTTACTCAGGTTCACGCGGGTGATAGACACCATCCCTAACCCTTCCCCGTCTAGGGCGGTGGGGAGAATGTCAGCAAGCTCGCGGCGAATCTGTTGACCCACACGACGTGAACGATCGACACCCTGCATATTGGGTCCTCCCGGTTTAGAGAGTAGCCGCCTGTTCGATCTTCTCGTAAATTTCTATCTGATCACCGGGCTTGATGTCGTTGTAGTTCTTTACCCCGATGCCACACTCGAATCCTGACTTGACCTCAGAGACGTCGTCCTTGAAGCGCTTTAAAGAGTCAATATGACCGTCGAAGATCACCACGTTATCGCGCAGCACGCGCACCGGCAGATTTCGTCGGACTTCGCCCTCGATCACACGGCATCCGGCCACCGCGCCTAACTTGGCCACCCGGAATACATCACGCACTTCCGCAAGCCCAACCGCCTGCTCTCGAATCACCGGAGCGAGCATTCCGGTCAGGGCAGCGGTGACTTCATCGACCACGTCATAAATGACGCTGTAGTAGCGTACATCAATTCCCTCGCTCTCGATCAACTTCCGCGCGGTCGCGTCGGCCCTGACGTTGAACGCAATAATGATAGCCGTCGAGGCGGTCGCCAGGTTAACGTCCGACTCATTAATGCCGCCGACCATGCCATGCACCACCACCACTCTCACCTTGTCGTTGCTGAGTTTCTCCAATGACTCGGTGAGCGCCTCGACAGAACCCTGGACGTCTGCCTTGATAATCACGTTTAGCGGGAGGACCTGATCCTCTCCCATTTCGGTAAACATGATCTCAAGCTTGGCTTTCTGCTGACGGGCGAGTTTTAGCTCCTTAAACTTGGCCTGCCTGAAACTGGTGATCTCGCGGGCCCGGCGCTCATCGGCGACGACCGAAAACTCATCACCCGAGTCGGGCACTCCACCAAGACCCTGTAACTCAACCGGCATCGACGGTCCGGCCTGCTTCACCACTTCTCCGCTATCGGAGGTCATCGCCCGGATTCGGCCAAACTCCCGACCGGCGACGACGATGTCGCCCCTGTTAAGAGAACCTTTTTGGACAAGAATCGTTGCCACGACGCCTTTCCCTCGGTCCAGCCGAGCCTCCACTACGGTCCCGGAGGCGGGTCCCGAATCGGGCGCCTTCAAGTCGAGTAGTTCAGCCTGCAAAAGCACAGATTCCAACAAGGCATCCACGCCATCTCCGGTAAGCGCCGAGACCTCACTCATCAGGATGTCGCCACCCCATTCCTCTGGGATGACCTCGTGATTCGCTAGTTCCTGGCGGACGCGATCGGGGTCAGCATCCTCTTTATCCATTTTATTGATCGCAACGATCATGGGAACCGAAGCGTTTCGGGCATGATTGATGGCCTCCACCGTCTGCGGTTTCACTCCATCATCTGCCGCCACGACCAGAATCACCAAATCCGTGACGCCTGCGCCGCGCGATCGCATCGCGCTGAAGGCTTCATGGCCGGGCGTATCAAGGAAGGTAATGATGCCTTTTGGCGTCGGGACGCGGTAAGCACCGATGTGTTGGGTAATACCACCCGCCTCTCCAGCCGTTACCTTGGTCTTTCTGAGGTGATCCAACAGTGATGTCTTACCGTGATCGACGTGCCCCATAACGGTGACTACAGGAGCTCGGGAGACCATAGGACGATCATCAGCCGCATCGTCCGCATTGAGCAAAGACTCCGGATCCCGAAGTTCCGCCGCCGTGGCTTTATGACCCATTTCCTCCACGACGAGAATCGCCGTATCCTGATCCAGCACCTGGTTGATGGTCACCATCGAGCCCATTTCCATCATCACTCGAATCACCTCCGCTGCCTTAACCGACATCGATTGGGCCAACTCGGCAACCGTGATAGTTTCAGGAACCGCGACTTCACGCGTGATCGGCTCCGTAGGCTTCTCGAACGCATGCTGACCAGCCGTTGTCGACGTGATCCGACGCGGCTTTAGGGTGGGGCGGGGCTTTCGCCGGCCCCTTTTACCCTCAGACAGGTGTAGCTCCCCGCCGGTGTCATCGCGATCTTTTGACTTGCGTTTCTTACCTTTGTCTTCGCGACGACCCGATCCTTTTTGGTCTTCCGACGGTGGCGCAGGAACCGGATCAATCCTTGGGGCGGCGACATCACTTGGCGCGGTGGCCTTGTCCGCCTCCGCCTGCGCAGTCCGCTCCGCCTCTGCCTGTGCTGCCTCGGCCTCGCGGCGAGCCTGCTCCTCGGCCTCCAGACGAGCCTGTTCGGCAAGCGCGGCCGCTTTTGCTTCCTCTGCTGCCTTGGCCTCTTTTTCCGCTTCCTCCTGCTGTCGCTGCAACTCACCGCGACGCACATAGGTGCGTCGCTTTTTTACTTCAACATGAACCGTACGTGCCGGACCGGTGCGTGAACTTTGCTTGACGGCGGTCGTTGTTCGACGGCTCAACGTGACCTTTTCTTGGGGCTTTGGCTTTGCAGCCGCCTTACCTCCCCGCAAGTAGGCGAGGAGCGTGTTCCGCTCCTCATCGTCCAGCATACCGTCGGCATCCTTACCCTCGACACCGGACGCCAGCAGTTGTTTTAACAATTGCTCTGGACTGACGCCTATTTGCTCAGCAAGTTTTTTAATCGCTACGGCTGGCATATAAAATTCCTAAATAACGGTCGAGCCTCAGGCGGATACGGCTTCAGTAGCCGACGCCTCAAACCACGGCGCTCGGGCCGTCATAATGAGAGCGCTGGCGCGCTCGAAATCAATTCCGGTCAGCTCAACCAACTCGTCCGTCGCGCACTCGGCAAGCTCTTCCATGGATCGGATCCCTTTCGATGCAAACAACGCGGCGGTATCATCATCCATGCCGTCCATGGCCACAAGGTCAGCCTGCGGACGCGATTTTTCAAGCTCAGCGATCTCCCGGATATCGAGGAAATCCTTCGCCCGCACTCGCAACTGCTCTACCAGATCCTGATCAAACCCTTCAACATCGAGCAGCTCCTGTACCGGGACGTAGGCGACCTCCTCAGGCGTCACGAATCCTTCCTCGACGAGTACGCCTGCCACCTCGGCATCTATGTTCAGCTGAGTCATTAACCGCTCAACAGCCAACTGCGCTTCACGTTCGGCCTTCTCCGCTGCAGCCTCGTCAGTCATGATGTTCAGCTCCCAGCCACTTAGTTCGGAGGCCAGTCGCACGTTCTGACCACCCCGTCCTATGGCCAGAGACTGCTGGTTTTCGTCGACGACCACGTCCATCGATCGCGATTCTTCATCGACAATGATGGATTCAACCTCGGCGGGCTGAAGCGCTTTAATCACAAACTCGGCCGGGTTTTCAGCCCAGGTGATGATGTCAATCCGTTCCAGGTTGATCTCGTTAGAAACACTCTGGACCCTGGCGCCACGGATCCCCACACAAGCGCCCACCGGATCGATTCGACTGTCGTGGGAGCGCACGGCAATCTTTGCCCGCGACCCTGGATCTCGTGCCGCACCCAGAATCTCGATCACTCCCTGCCCTACCTCTGGAACTTCAAGCTGGAATAACTTGATCACCAGCTCGGGGCATCGTCGATCAAGGATCAATTGCGGGCCTCTCGGCTCGGAGCGGACTTCCGCGAGGATGGACTTGACCCGATCGCCGCTCCTTAATACCTCCCGATCAATCCAGTTGGACCGCGGGAGCGATGCCTCGACCCCCTCAAGATCAATGATGGCCTCGCGGTTGCCGACCCGCTTGACTACGCCCTGCACCATCTGCCCGACGCGATCCTTAAAGTCTTCGTACACGCGAGCACGCTCGGCTTCGCGAACCTTTTGGCTGATGACCTGTTTGGCAGCCTGGGCTTCTATCCGTCCAAACGTGGCAACGGTTTCGAGTGGCTCCTCCACCACGCCGCCCACTTCGTGCGACGCGTCGGGATGTGTGATCTCGGCCGCGGCCAGCGTGGTTTGCCGGGCTGGACTCTCAACCGCAACGTCGTCTTCCATAATCTCCCACTGGCGAAAGGCTTTGTAATCTCCTGTCTTGCGGTCGATCTCTACCCGAACCTCGATATCCTCTCGGTTTCGCTTGCGGGTAGCCGTTGCCAGTGCGGCCTCAATCGCCTCAAACACGATACCCCGGTCGATATCTTTTTCCTTCGATAGCACATCCGCCATCATCAGCACATCATCTTTCGTCATCGTCCGTTCTCCAGAATTTTGAACTAGGAGGCACGCCGCTTGGGAGCCGCCGTTTCAAAAGCCACCACATTCGCCTTTTCTACATCTGAGTACGGGAGCTCATAAACTTCACCGTCCACGTCCACACAGCACGATCGTTCACCCGCATCCGTGAGCACGCCGGTAAAGCGCCGCCTGCCCAGATAAGCCGTGCGGGTCAGCACCTTTACCCGACTCCCGACAAAACGGGTGAAATGTTGCGGCTTAGCCAGCGGCCGCTCGAGCCCCGGTGAAGACACCTCGAGGGAGTACTCTCCCTTTATCGGATCTTCCACATCCAAAATCGCGCTGATCTGTTTACTCACCTGCTCACAGTCTTCAAGCAAAATCC
Organism: Gammaproteobacteria bacterium; assembly: GCA_010025385.1. Classification (GTDB taxonomy): domain Bacteria; phylum Pseudomonadota; class Gammaproteobacteria; order Arenicellales; family UBA868; genus UBA868. The sequence goes on from RGTL01000072.1 coordinate 7,685, forward strand.
CGCCAGGGGCATCGATATAGACCCTAAGAATCTGACCACCCGACGAATCGCCGGTCATTTCGACCAAAACCAATTCGTAGCCCATGTCTTCAATCACCGGCTCGATCAATTCGCGGATTCCGCTCAGCGCCATACCCTTGCCCGGTGATATCACGGCCAGTCGCTCAACTTAGCAACCGCGCCTCCAAAAACAAACCCCGCAACAGCGGGGCCCCATGCACAACGTTCAATTGGTAGCGGGGGTAGGATTCGAACCTACGACCTTCGGGTTATGAGCCCGACGAGCTGCCAGACTGCTCCACCCCGCAATCGCGACCGCCGATTCTAACGCTTCCCGTTCACTCAAACAAGAAAAGTATTGAAAAAATTGAAAAAAACGGGCAATTCTTGGGAAAGCGCGGCCGGCCATTCACTACCCGATGGCGTTTATTATGCAAAGATTCGCTGCGCCACTTTTTTATCCTGACTCGCGCTATGGACAACATCGATCCCTCGGAGCTCGCCAAATTTGAGGCCCTTGCCTCACGCTGGTGGGACCCTCAAAGCGAGTTCGCCCCCCTCCACCAAATTAATCCACTACGCGTCGACTTTATAAAGAACCGAGCGCCACTAAAAGGCGCTCGGGTTCTTGACGTCGGTTGCGGCGGAGGAATTCTCAGCGAGGCGCTTAGCCGACTCGGCGCTCA
>RGTL01000073.1 GCA_010025385.1 Gammaproteobacteria bacterium
CAGCTTGTTAGTGGGAATGGCTTCAAGTCCAAACCCGCCAAACAGGAGCCACGCGGCAATAAATGGAAAAGCCACCGCAAAGATCAGCCAGTACTTCTTGCCCGGGATATTCTCTCGTAGCGCCCCAAAGACGGCCGCCGCGAAGAGTACAAACGTTAGGTCTACCCGCCATCGTTCCGGCTCTGGGTACCAGCCGTAAAGGAAGAGTTCGAGACTGCCGCGTATGAATGCCCAGCAGGCGCCATCCCGCGGTGCTTCCATCAACGCCCAGCACTCTTTTCGGTCGGCCGCCGCCCAGACTGCGCCTGAGAACAGCCAGTGGATTGACGGTGGCAGGATCTGCCAGAGAAACCAGAGCGCGAGCAGGGTCAGGGCAATATTGAGTGGCGACGAAAACAGGTTCGCTTTGGCCCAGCCCACCACACCGGAGCTGTTGGGAGGTGGAGGCAGGTCCGGGTGGGTCCCCGGCTCGTACTGGTCTGGATTAAAACCTTGTGCCATGGCGGCTCGTTACCTCTCGGTAAGCTTGATGCGGCTGTTGAACCAGTTCATGAAACTGGAGATGAGCAGGGAGATGATCAGATAGACCCCCATCACGATGAGCATGGTCTCCATCTCTTTGCCTGTTTGCATCAAGCTGATTCCGCCCAGAGTTGCTGTGATGTCCATGTAGCCGATCGCGATGGCGAGCGAGGAATTTTTGGTCAGGTTTAGATATTGGCTGCACAGGGGCGGCACGATGATTCGCAGTGCCTGCGGCACGATAATCAGCTGAAGCGTTCTATTGGGACGAAGCCCCAAGGCGTGGGCCGCCTCGGTTTGCCCGTGACTGACGGCCGTGATGCCGGCGCGCACAATTTCGGCGATGAAAGCAGCGGTGTAATAAGAAAGCCCTAGCCATAAGGCAAGAAACTCGGGTTTGATGGCCATACCGCCCTGGAAGTTAAACCCCTTAAGCTCCGGTATATCCCAGGAGATAGGAAACCCCGTGCCAATCAGGGCGATCCCGGGGAGACCAATAAGCAGCGCCAGGGAGATCCAAAATACGGGATAGATCTTGCCGGTCTGGTCCTGGACTCGCCTCGCCCAGCGTTTAAATCCAATGGCCAAAGCGATGCTGATGAGCAGGACGATGCCCACCCAGCCGGCACCGGTTTCGTATATGGGTGCAGGAATATAAAAGCCACGGTTGGAAAGAAAGAACGTGTCGCCGCCAAGGCTCAGCGCCTGCCGCGTAGCGGGGAGGATCGTGACCACAATCGCGTAGATCGCCAGAATGTGGATGAGCACGGGGACGTTGCGGACAAATTCAACAAATACGTACGAGATGCGGCTTACAAGCCAGTTGCTCGACAGGCGCATGATGCCGAGTAAGAAACCTAAAAGCGTCGCGAGAATACATCCCCAGAACGCAATGAGCAGCGTGTTCAGAAGACCCACCACGCCTGCCATCAGGTGGGTGGACTTGTTGGTGTATTCAATAAAGGGCGAAAAGCCAATGTCGTAGGCGGCAGGCCACGACAGAAAGTCAAAGCTGAAGTCTTTGCCTACGGCTTCAAGGTTAACCACGACGTTGCGACCGATCGCCGCAAGCAAAGCGAACACAATCGCCATGGTGATGATCTGAATGATGACGCCGCGGGATTCCTTGTTGCGCCAAAGACGCGACAGTCCCTTCGGAGTTTGATTCGTGAGTGTGGTCATCTATTCAGAGAGGGATCAGGGTTGGGACCGCAGCAGGGGCACTGCGGTACGCCGGGAGCCCTTCGGCTCCCGGCGGACTTACAGCAGTTGTTTTACAGCAATCGACCTATCGGAACGGCGGGGAGTACATCAGACCGCCTTTGGTCCAAAGGGCGTTCAGGCCACGCTCGATCCCAAGCGGGGTGTTCACGCCGATGTTGCGCTCGAAGATCTCGCCGTAGTTACCGATCTGTTTGATGATCTGGTAAGCCCAGTCCTGGGACAGACCCAGTTCCTGACCCTGGTTACCGTCTACGCCGAGAAGGCGAAGCACTTCAGGGTTTTTGGAGCTTTTCATCTGATCGACATTGGCCATGGTGACACCCAGCTCTTCTGCCGTGATGGTTGCGTTCAGCACCCAGGTCACGATGTCAGACCATTGGTCGTCGCCGTGGCGAGTCGCAGGGCCCAAAGGCTCTTTTGAGATGATTTCCGGCAGCACAATATGATCACCCGGATTTGGCAGTGCAGAACGGGTCGAGGAAAGACCGGACGCGTCCGTGGTGTACACGTCGCAGCGACCGCTTTCGTAGTTCTGACGGGCCTCGTCGTTGGTTTCGATGGTTACCGGCTCGTACTTCATGTTGTTTGCGGCGAAGTAATCGGCCAGGTTGAGCTCGGTGGTGGTGCCGGTCTGAATGCACACGGAGGCACCGTCAAGCTGTTTTGCGCTGGTTACGCCAAGGCTCTTTTTCACCATGAAGCCCTGACCATCATAGTAGTTCACGCCATGAAAGCGCAGTTTGACGCCCACATCGCGAGAAAACGTGATGGTGGTGTTGCGCCAAAGGACGTCGCCTTCGCCGGCGTTCAGTTTGGTGAAGCGGGTCTTACCGGTCGAGGTAACGGCTTCCATCTTGCTCGCGTCACCCAGCACGGCGGCGGCGGTGGCACGACAGAAGTCGACATCAAAACCTCGCCAAACGCCATTGGCGTCCGGTTGGGCAAAACCAGCGATACCGGTGCTGACCACGCATCGGAGCACGCCTCGGCTCTGGACATCTTCCAGAGTGCCTGCCTGAGCCGTACCGGCAGCGCCGAAAAGCAGCGCAGCGGCCGACAGAACAGCAGTCGCTTTTTGTTTCATTAGGATTCCTCCCTCACTAGGGTGAGTGTCGGTTGTTGGTCACCTGCGCTTTCCTATCTGTAACCGGCATACACCGAAGATCGAAAACCCAAACCGCAAGTGCTACTTCAGATTTAACCCCAAAGCGCTTGGTTTTTCAATTTTTTGTACTTTTTGAGAGGAAATCGAGAGAACGCCGTCACGCGGGCGCAATGACGCCCGACTCACTACGATTTGGCTTTTTTCGCCTGCTCGTCTGCATGATAAGACGATCGAACCATGGGTCCAGACGCCACGTGGGAGAAGCCCATTTCTGAGCCGATCGCAGCGAGCTCGTCAAACTCAGCCGGCGTGGCGAAACGCTCAACGGGGAGATGATGCTTGGTGGGCTGTAAATATTGCCCAAGCGTCAGAAGCTGAACACCATGCGCCCTTAGATCTGTCATGACCTCAGTCACTTCATCCAAGGTTTCCCCAAGGCCGAGCATTAATCCGGATTTGGTCGGAACCTGCGGGCAGGCCCCGGAAAAGTCCTGAAGCAGTTCCAGAGAGTGCCGGTAGTCGGCACCGGGACGGACCCGCTTATACAGCCGCGGTACCGTCTCCAGGTTGTGGTTGAAAACGTCAGGGGGCGCTCCCGCCAGAATGGTGATGGCTTTCTCGGCGCGACCGCGAAAATCTGGCGTCAGGATTTCGATTTCAGTTGTTGGGCATTTTTGACGCAAAGCGCTGATGCAGTCGGCGAAGTGCTGGGCGCCCCCGTCACGCAGGTCATCCCGGTCAACCGAGGTGACGACCACATAGCGAAGCGCCATCGTTTGAACGGTTTCGGCAAGCCGCGCAGGCTCGGCGACGTCGATGCCGCCCGGTCGACCATGGGCGACATCGCAAAACGGGCAGCGGCGAGTGCAGACGTCGCCAAGGATCATGAACGTTGCGGTGCCGTTCCCGAAGCACTCGCCCAAGTTGGGACAGCTGGCCTCCTCGCAGACGGTGTTAAGTCCTTTATCGCGAAGAATCTGCTTGAGTCGCAGAACCTCAGGCGTACCCGGGAACTTCGCCCGGATCCAATTGGGCTTCTTAAGACGTTCGCTGCGCTCGGTTGGCGCAAACTTGACCGGAACGCGAGCCACTTTCTGCTCCGCGTTTTGAGCGCCGTATTTGCTCATGGCGTGTCTTTTTATCTACGTCGTGATGAGGGCACGGTAGGCGTCTTCATTCAGAAGGGCGCCCGACGCGTCGTCCCCGGCCACTTTTAAGCGGTAGAACCAGCCCTCGCCGGTAGGGTCGTCGTTAATTCGCTCCGGCGCGTCCAGCAGCGCGGTATTTACCTCAACGACCACCCCCGACAGGGGGGATTTGATCTCACCGGCGGCTTTGACCGATTCAATGACGGCGGCTTCCTGTCCGACCGACATCACGGCGCCTTCCTCCGGCAGTTGGACGAAGACCACGTCGCCCAGTTGATCCTGTGCAAAGTCCGTAATGCCAATGGTAACGACATCCCCGTCCATTCGGACCCAGGCATGGTCTTCAGTGAATTTAAGATCGCTCATGGTCGAGGGTCATACGTCTTTTGTTTGATCGGGCATTAGTATATCGTTGCGCGCGTGATCGGGAAGCCGGTCTTTAGAAACCGCAAGAAAGGAATGGTCTAGTGAAAGAAAACCCGGTATTGGTTGAAGTGACCCGGGGTGGGATGGTGGAGAGCCGCCACCGCGGTTCGCTAGCGGTGATGCGAAGCGACGGACAGCCGATTGCGTTGATGGGTGATGTTGAGCGACTGATTTATCCCCGCTCCGCAATCAAACCATTGCAGGCGCTTTTTCTGATCGAAAGCGGTGCAGCCGATGCGTTTAATCTTGGGCACCGGCACCTGGCTCTGGCTTGCGCTTCGCATAACGGCGAGGCTGATCACGTGGATACCGTACTTCAGTGGCTCAATCACATCGGACTTGCCGAGGCAGATTTGGAGTGCGGCGCTCATCCGCCACGGCGCGGAAAAGACCGAAAGCGGTTGATTCTTGACGGACGTGATGCCGGAGCTGCGCATAACAACTGCTCCGGCAAACATACAGGATTTTTAAGCTCGACCAAGCACCTGGGTCTGTCGACACGCGGGTACATCGAAAGAGCTCACCCTGTGCAAACGGCGGTGCTCGACATCCTGGCGTCCCTTGGCGATACCGGCTTTGATGATGTCCCGGAGGGGTTTGACGGCTGCGGCATCCCCGTGGTGGGCATTAGCCTTCATTCGCTGGCGCTGGCTTTTGCGCGGTTTGCGGACCACGAAATGCTGTCTCAAAAAAGAGCGCAGGCGGCCCAGAGAGTCTTTGAAGCGATGGTAGATGAACCTTTTATGGTGGCCGGTACCGATCGGTGGTGCACTCGCGCCTTGCGAGCGGGTAGCGGGGCGTTCATCGTCAAAACCGGCGCAGAGGGTGTGTTTTGCGCAGCGGTCCCGCGCGCCAAAATCGGCATCGCCATAAAAATTGACGACGGCGCACACCGCGCGTCTGAATCGGCAATGGGCGCCGTGCTCGCAAGTATTCCCGGCCTGGAGCAATGTTTTGCCGGCGAGCATTCGAACCTCGTGACCACTTCGGTCCTGAACGTGGCAGGGCGGCAGGTGGGTGAAATCCGACCGCAGGCGCAGAGTCGGGACGAATGGACGGAGGCTTTAAAAGGGGTCAGAGGCGCCCGAGACGCTAGCCTGAGCCACTCTTGAGCGGGAGCCGCCGCTGGGTGTCGGAAAACTCGATCGACCCGCTTCCTCTCGTCTCCCCTTGTTGACGGTAACCCTGTTTCATCCGCTCGCCGGCGCTCTCCAGCTGCTGATGGAGCGCTTGGGAATACGTCACGCTGTAGGCGCGAGGCATATCGGAATCGCCCGTCTGGATCCATAAATCTATTCGCCCGGCGGTCTCGGCGCTTGGGTCGGGTTCAGTGATGGCCCAGGCTTTGAGCACAAATTGCCTAGGCAGGGCAGTAGTGGTCGGCCATCCCCGAAGCGCATCCAGTGCAAAAAAGTGAGTGACATAAACGCCGGCCGCCAGAGCGATCACGGCAAAACGTAATCCCAGTGGATATCGCGAGCGTGTCAATATCAGGAGCATTACGAACAGCACGAAGGCGTACGTAATACTCAGCAAGATAAGGCTGTCGGTCACAGAAGGGGGTCCAGCAGGTAGGGCGTGAGGCGGAGCTGGCGGTTATTGATGTTCACTATTCGCCCGTCACGGGTCGGCGTGAAGCGCACGACCGTGATTTCCTCGTCAACCCGAGACATGCTCACTTTTTTGACAAACACCGTCTCTACGGATGGATTGATGCGCTCTATTTTCACCAGAATCTCAATTGGTTCGGGGTCTCGTTTTTCGTAGTAATAAAGATTTACCGTGTATTCGCCATCAATCAAACCGCGAAGCGTTACCAACTCCTGATTGATGGGGTAGATGACTTCCTGTCCTTCGATCAAAACCGTATCGTTTACGGAGCCTTGATCATCCCGATCCAAATGGAGCCAACCGGCATCCTTTTCGATATAAGAGACAACCTTGCCTAATGGGTCGCGAACCCACAGGTCAATATCATCTGTTCGATTCTCCGGCCAGGTAACTGAAATGATGTACTCCGCCTTGAGATTGACTTTGCCCGTGCGCGCCTCGGGGTTGAAGTAAACCAGCGTGACAAAAAACAGCAGGGTAAAGCCCAACAGCGCATTAAATAACAGGTCGACGAACGGGTCGGTTCGGTAACCGCCACCGGGGTAACGCATCAGGCCTGACCCGATGGCTCGTTTTCAGGTGCTGAACCGGTGTCGAAGAGACGGATGATCTGACGAAACAGTCGATCTGCCGATCGGTCTAATAGCTGATACTGGGCTCCCAGGATAAGCCCACTCGAAAGACCGGCCAGTGTGGTGAATAAAGCGATGCGCATTCCTGAGCTCATCTGGGTCAGCATGAGTTTGGCAGCATTCAGATCAGTGGTTTCCATCTGCGCGACAGAATTCAACATGAAGATGAACCCGACCACCGTACCTAAAAGTCCGAGCTTGATCATCAGATCAGCCACAAACCAGCCGCTCGCATGACCGGCATGGACCCGCTGCTCGAGGTACGCGCCAAGGTTGGATGATTCTGAGTGTCGATCCTTGTTTCTCTCAACTGCCCGCACGAGATCCCGATAATCCAACGCGATGGACTCTGTAGCGAGTGACTCTGGCGAGCGTCCGGCGGCGAGAGCCGAAGCGGCGGCCGACTCTCGGTCGAGCCGATAGGCGCAATAACCGGCGTGGGCAGTCGCCAGCGCAAGACCTGTCAGAATGACAAGCGAAAGCCGGCTCGAGTCTTGCTCGATGAATAGGGTCAACACCCCGAGCTGAACAAAGACCACGCCGCCCAGCGCGAGGAGGCCGGCAAAAGCCAGCCACGTGAGAAAGGTACGTCCTGATGATTGCGACGCGTGCATATACCCTCTGGCTATAACTCGTTTGGACTGAACGCTTGAATACTGAGGGCGTGAATCTCTTTTTTCATAAGGTCCGACACCGCGTCATAAACCAATCGATGACGGGCCAGGGTATTGAGCCCCTCAAACGCGCTCGCTACCACCACCACATCATAGTGGCCACCGCCCGAGGCGGCGCCGGCGTGGCCGGCATGCAGATGACTCTGATCCTCGATCTCGACTGATTCGGCAGACAGCGTGATGCGTAAACGCGCGGCGATAGTCTCTTTGCTGATCACTTGGCAGTTTCGTCTGTGGTGATGTGTTTGGCGACCATCAACATCTGGACAATGCTGAACGCGAAGGTGAGACCAAGAAGGCCGAAGACCTTGAAGTTCACCCAGAAATCCGTTCGAAGCTGCTCGTCAAGTTCGGGTCGGAAATAAAACGCCACGTACATATTAAGTAATCCGCTCACGAGAAAAAACACACCCCAGGAGAAGTTGACCTTGCTCCATATTGCTCTCGGCATGCGCATCTGACCGCCAAGTAATCGTTCGATGACGGTTTTCTCGAAAGAGCAGCGTCATGCCGCCAAAAATAACGATGACGCCAAGCGTAACGAGGTGCGTGGTCTCAAATTTTCGGGTACGTATCCACACCCATAGCACCTGCGCTCCGGAGGCGGCAATGGCAACCAGGGTCGCGAGATAGATGTCGTAAAGCTTGTAAGCCCCAAAGAAAAGTACCAGCGGAAAAAAATCGAAGAGCAGTTTCATGGGTGTTGCGGTGGGATTCGGATCAACCCGGTAGTTTAAAGGCTAGGCGAGTGAGATGAAATTGATACCCAGCGTTGATGCAAAAGGTCTCTGCGGGCGACTTTGAGTGGTTTGGGCTTATGGGTTTAGGCATAATGCGCCCCCAGCCTACGCTTAAGTCTGTAATTGCAATGGAAAGAAAAAAACCCGTCACCATCACGGAACTCGCGCGCATGAAACGCGGGGCAGAGCCGATCAGT
>RGTL01000074.1 GCA_010025385.1 Gammaproteobacteria bacterium
AAAGCCGGCTGCGGGGTAGGGGTTCCCATCGGCCTGCTTGAAGACCTTGCACCTGCCGCGTTGTGGCTGCAGGCATGCGGCCGCAACGGCTTTGATCAGGCGCTGGGCGCCATGCAATCTCTTGATGAAGGGCGGGCGCCTCACGAGTTTCACCCGCTTTCGAATGCGGATCCGATCGACCCCAGCAAGAAGCCACAGCTTTCCAGTATCTATCTCCTGGCCCAGCTCGGTGATCGCCTGCAGATTGGGCGTTTGGTGGGATCGGAAAGCAGCCGTTTTTACGATGTGGATTACCCTGAGTTGGTGGCGGCGACTCTGGTGCTTCTGCATCGAGATCTCGAGTTAGACGAACCGCTTTGGGTTCTTGTCAAGGCCGCTCATTTTCTTGGCCAGCCACGGGGCGGAGGCATTTTGATTCAAATGCCCTCGGTAACGCACCACCGATCAGAAAAACACGGCTTGCTCCTGGTGAGCGCGGAGGGCGCGCATGAGTCCAAGCGCTCGACTGAGATCCTGTTAGATGCGGATACCGAAGCGCGTGCCCTAGAGAACGCCCGGACCGAAGGGCTTACGATCAACGCCGAGACCGTTGAGGGTCTTCGGAGCTTCGCTTCTCGTCTGCTTGTGCCGGAGAGTGAGCAATCATTAAGGTTTGGCGCTGGCGCGGGAATTAATGACACGGACTAACGCTCGTTCCGGTCGCTGGTGGAAGTTATCTGGCGTCTGGTTCTTGTATCTGGCTTTTGGTTTGACAATGGCAAGCCTGGCGCCACTGGTTGCGGAAATCGAATCGGACTTGCAGTTCAGCCATGCCGCGATGGGCAGCATCTTGGGGGCGTGGCAGTTTGTTTATATCTTTGCCGCTATTCCCTGCGGATTGTTGCTGGATAGATTAGGCGGGAAGTGGGGTATTTTCCTTGGGGGCGTATTCATAGGGCTTTCAGGCCTTATGCGGGGCTGGGCAGACAGTTACGCCATGCTTCTTCTTGCAGTAGGTTTGTTCGGTCTGGGCGGGCCCTTAATTTCCGCCGGGGCGCCAAAGATTGTCAGTGAGCACTTTGTCGGCTCGCAGCGTGGCCTTGCCATGGGTATCTACATCACCGGTCCGGGGATAGGGGCGATGGCGGCACTACTGCTCACCCAACCTGTGTTGCTGCCGCTTCTGAACGGTGATTGGCAGAGACTTCTTCAGTTTTGGGGGCTCGTTTCGCTCGCAGCGGCAGTTTTCTGGTTATTCGTTGCTCGGCGAGATTCCTCTAGTCCTCGAGTCGCAAAAGGGGCCCTGGCGACTCTTGAAGGCTTGCAGGACCTTCTAGATAGTTCTGCTGTTCGCCTTATCTTGTTGATGAGCGTTGGCGTCTTCGCAATTAATCACGGCATGGGTAATTGGCTGGTAGAGATCATTAAATCGCAGGGAGAGAGCGCTGAACGTGCCAGTTTTTTGGCTTCAATACCGGTGGGAGTCGGCATTTTGAGCGCGCTTAGCCTGCCCCGCCTAGCGACAGGGAATCGCCGGTTTGGTGTACTTGCAATTCTGTTTGGCTGCTCGGTCATCGCCAGTCTCATATTGCTGAGTCATCCGCGACCCGCACTCCTCGTTGCGGCTCTGATATTTGAGGGGATTGCCGCAGGCTCCATGATGACCGTGTTGATATTGACGCTGGTTGAGACGCCGGGTGTGGGACAAAAGCGCTCGGGCACCGCGAGCGGTTTCTTCTTCGCGGCAGCCGAGATTGGAGGGGTGGGTGGCCCCGTGATGTTGGGAGGTCTGCTGGCGATAAACGGAAATTTTGACGCCAGTTTGATGGCCTTGGCGCTTGTGGGATCACTGCTCCTGGTGTCAGTGCGCCCCTTGAGACGACTCGTAACGGCAAACCCCGTTGCGAGTGAGTGACTCGCTTGATCAGAAGGCCGATCTGTGAACGTGCATCTAGGTCCATCCGCCACGGATACCTGCTTAGCCATGGACTCAGTCAGGTTAGTGTTTGCACGAGGCGAAAAATTGGCGCTCCCTAGGGGAATCGAACCCCTGTTTCCGGCGTGAGAGGCCAGCGTCCTGACCGCTAGACGAAGGGAGCGAGCGGTGGGGTGCGGATGCTACCATAGCGCCTCTTTTATTGCTCCTGCTCCGGTCTGTGACCAAGAGGCTTTTCGGTGCGACGCCCGACTGCTTGCCGCGGCTTTTTGCTCACGACGTTTTTTGACTGAGGCCGTCCCCATTTGAATCCACCGCGGCTTATCTCCCAGAAGGAGCATGGAATCCAGCGCAGCGCAATCAGTCGTGGCGCTCGTGATGTGGTGCAGCGCCTTGTAGAGAGCGGCTATCAGGCTGAGCTCGTTGGTGGATGTGTTCGCGATTTGGTGTTGGGCCGAGTTCCTAAAGATTTCGATGTGGTAACCAATGCCACGCCGGAGGAGGTCCGGCAGGTCTTCCCTCGCTCACGCGTCGTCGGGCGTCGTTTTCGAATTGCCCATGTCCGAATGGGGCGGGAAATTATCGAGGTCTCTACTTATCGCGCCGGCGCGACCGATTCGGACGAGTACTCGATCGCGTCCCAGTCTGTCGAGGGTCGCATCCTTCGAGATAATGTCTTTGGCGCAAGAGAGGAGGACGTATTCAGACGGGACTTCACAGTAAATGCCCTTTATTACGATCTCGGAAATGATCAATTGATCGACTACGTCGGTGGATTTTCGGATCTTAGCGAGGGCGTGATTCGCTTTATTGGTGATCCGTCGAGGCGAATTGAGGAGGATCCCGTTCGGATGCTGCGGGTCGCGCGATTCAGGGCGAAACTGGATCTGGACCTCTCGCCAACGATCGAGGATGTTTGTCGGGAGCAGGCCTTCTTGCTTCGACACGTGCCGCCCGCAAGGCTTTTTGACGAGGTGTTGAAGTTATTTCAGTCGGGGCACGCGGTACGGTCGTTTGAGGAGTTAGAGGCGCTAGCGCTTTTCCCCGAACTTTTTCCAGAGGCCGATCGTGCCTACTCAGGGGTAGATCTGGACCCGGCTTCGGGCCTGGTTGCCCAGGGGCTTGCGAATACCGACCGCCGGATCCAGGACGGCAAGCCTGTGATCCCTGCTTTTTTGTTCGCCGTCCTTTTTTGGCGGCCAGTTACGCGATCCCTTGGTCGCTCATCGGACGGTCGGCCACCCAGTCTGGTTGAATTACACAAAGCCGCGCACGGCGTTCTCGATCGGCAGGTGCAACGCGTGGCTATTCCGAGGCGGATAAGCTCCGTTGTTGTGGAGATCTGGGATATGGCGTTGCGGTTGCTTGCCCGACGACCTCGAAGCGTCACCCGCCTTCTCGAGCACAAGCGTTTTCGTGCAGGCTATGATTTCTTGCTGCTTCAGGCGCACTCAGGCGAGGTGCCTCTTGATCTCGCCACGTGGTGGACAGTGATCCAGGAGTCAAGCACCGATGACCGACAGGCGATGATCCAGTCCCTCGGGCCCAAACCTGGTGTTCGAAAGCGGCGTAGCCGGCCGCGTAAAAGACGCACGGGAGGGCAGTAACGGATGCCAGATTCGGAGCGCGTGCTGGCCTGGATTGGGCTTGGCGCGAATTTGGGCGATCCGGCCCAGACGATTCAGGCGGCGCTTGATCAGCTTCACGGGCATCCGGATGTTCATGCGCTTGTCGTATCGTCGCTTTACCGGAGCGAACCGGTCGGCTATGACGCCCAGCCGGACTTTTTAAACGCGGTAGCGCGATTCGAGACGGACTTGAAACCGCTTGCATTGCTGGAAATGCTGCTCGACTTAGAGAGCGCGTTGGGCCGAACACGAAGCGGGCTGCGTTTTGGACCTCGGGTGATCGATCTGGATTTACTGCTATACGGGGACGCCACAATCGAAAGCGCTCGTCTGTCGATTCCGCATCCGCGGATGCTTGTCCGACGATTTGTTCTGGAACCCCTCGCGGAATTAGAAGGGGATATGATTTTCCCGGATGGGAGTCGCTTGTTGTCAGTCGTCAGACGCTGTAAAGATCAAAGGGTATCGCAGGAAGCGGTGTTGTCTGTTGATCCAACCATGTAGTCAGCGGCGGAGTTTTCTTGCGCTCGATCGGTTAAAATTCGCCCCGCGATAGCGCGCCAGGTTGAGCGCGATTCACTTTTAAGGGCGAGATTAAAACCAGTTATGTCACGTCATTCGGAAATGCCCCGAATTCTCTCCGGTATGCGTCCGACGGGTCGCCTGCACTTGGGGCACTACCACGGTGTATTGAAGAACTGGGTGGATCTGCAGTCACAAAACCAGTGCTACTTCTTTGTTGCCGACTGGCATGCCCTGACAACTCATTATGAAGAGCCAGGCGCCATGGATGCCCACGTGTGGGACATGTTGGTCGACTGGCTGGCCTCGGGCGTGGACCCCGAGCAGGCTACGTTGTTCATTCAGTCGCGTGTGCCGCAACATGCGGAGCTACACCTCCTGTTGTCGATGGTGACGCCCTTGGGCTGGTTGCTTCGCGTTCCAAGCTTCAAGGATCAACAGCAAAAGCTAAAGGATCGTGATCTGGCGACCTATGGTTTTTTAGGTTACCCGCTGCTTCAGAGTGCCGATATCCTGATGTACCGCGCTACTGGCGTCCCCGTTGGCGAGGACCAGGTGCCTCACGTCGAGCTGACTCGTGAGGTCGCGCGGCGGTTCAACCATATCTTTGGTCGGGATCCGGCGTTTGAGGAGAAGGCAGAGGGGGCTGTAAGGCGGCTGGGTAAGAAATTCGCCAAACAGTTCTCACAGGGTCGAAGTGACTGGTTGCAAAACGGCGCGGCGATATCGAGGGAAAACGCTCTCTTTGCAATCGAGAGCTCAGCGAACCTATCCGCCGAGGATCGGGAGCGACTGGCCGGTTATCTTGATGGTGGGGGTCGGGAGATCCTTCCGGAGCCCGAGGCGTTGTTAACGCCTGCGGCGAAGATGCCTGGATTAGACGGACAAAAAATGTCCAAGTCGTACAACAACACGATTCAGATGCGGGACGATCCGGAGCGGGTGAGCGCAAAGTTAATGTCTATGCCGACGGATCCCGCGCGACAGCGGCGACACGATCCGGGTGATCCGAATAAATGCCCGGTTTGGGATCTGCATAAGGTCTATACCGACGGTGAGGTGCGTCAGTCTCTTGAGCAGGGGTGCCGGCGCGCTGAGATCGGGTGTGTGGATTGCAAAAAGCCGCTCCTCGCCAGCATCTTAGAAGAGCAAGCCACGCTACGTGAGCGAGCCGAGCCGTTTGAAAAGAATCCGAGGTTGGTAAGAGAAGTGATTGAGCATGGCTGTGAGCGTGCACGGGCGGCGGCTGAGGAAACATTAATCGAGGTTCGCGCGGCTGTAGGGACCCTCTATTCATGACCGAAGAGCAAGTAGGGTCGGCTACGATAGACGCGCCCCGTGCGGTTGTTGCCGGTAAGTTGGTGGAGCAATGGCCTCAGGATCTTTACATTCCCCCGGAGGCGCTCGAAGTCGTACTGGAGGGTTTTGAAGGGCCCTTGGACCTACTGCTGTATCTTATCCGCCGGCAGAACATCGATATTCTTGACTTGCCCGTCGCGGATATTACCCGTCAATACATGCAGTACATTGAGGTGATGCAGCAGATGCGTTTGGACCTCGCCGGTGATTATTTGGTCATGGCGACCATGCTGGCGGAGATCAAGTCACGCATGTTATTGCCGCGACCGGGTCCCGATGAGGAGGATGAGGAGGATCCCAGGGCCGTGCTGATTCGCCGGCTTCAGGAGTATGAACGCTTCAAAAACGCTGCAGAGGTCCTGGATGATCGACCACGGCTCGAGCGTGATCTTTATCTGGTTTACGCTCGAGTGGAAGACCCCGATCCACCAAAGGTCGAGGCCCAAGTCGCTCTTACCGATTTGGTAGAGGCCATGCGGGCGGCCATGCGGGCGGCGGCTCGCCGACAGCATCTTCAGATGGTTCCGGAAACGCTGTCGGTCAGGGAGCGAATGGGCCAGATCCTGGAAAGGGTACGCAGCGGGGAGTACGTGGCTATTGGAGATTTTTTTTCCCCGGAGGAGGGGCGTATGGGTTTGGTCGTGAGCTTTATTGCCATTTTGGAGCTGGTTAGAGATGGCATTTTGTCGGTGACGCAAAGCGGTGAGTTCGCGCCGATCCACGTGCGGGTGAAATCAGCATGAAGCCGAAAGCCGAAATGGTAAACGCGGTCGAAGCGGCGTTGTTTTCTTCCGAGCGGCCGCTCACCTTGCGTGATCTTCAGATCCTTTTCGACAAGCGTGCAAAGAAAGAGTCGATTGAGCAGGCGTTGGCCCAGTTGCAGGAGGATTATCGGGATAGGGGGGTCGAGCTGGTGCAGGTCGCCGGGGGCTTTCGGTTTCAGACGCGTGCCGTACATGCCTCGGCGCTCCGTGCGCTACGCGAGAGCCGTCCCCCTCGATACTCTCGGGCGCTTTTGGAGACGTTGGCTATTGTTGCCTATCGTCAGCCCGTTACCCGGGGCGATATTGAAGAAATTCGGGGCGTTACCGTCACCACAGAAATCATGCGTGTGCTCATCGATCGTGAATGGATTCGCCAATCCGGTAATTAACGAGCCTATGGCTGATGATCTTCTTGGCGCGGACTTCCGCTTCCTGCTTGGCTCTCTCGAGGATGCGTCGGTCGGCTTCTTGAGCATCCTTGAGAGAATGTTGCTCGGCCTCGTGAAGAATGATTTGACGGGCCTCTGCCTGAGTCATTTGGCCGATCGATTCGAGTTCCACCTGTCGCTGGGCCGAAAGCGATGAAAGCACTTGCTCCTGTTTCTTGAGTTTCTGCGACCTCCCCTCAAGCTGCTCTTGCTGGGACTGGAGCATCTTTTCCTGTCGAACAAAACCAGCAAGCTGCTCGTTGATGAGCTGCTCTCGTTGCTCCACTCGGGTTACCTGCCTGGCGTGGGTTTCGAGTTGGGCGTCCAGGGAGGCTTGGGCCTTTTGCTTGATTTCGGTTGCTTCAGCTTCCGCCTTGAGAGTGGTTGAGGACAATAATTCCCTGGCCTCATCTGCAGCCTGACGCAACAAGGAGGTTTTGTCCTGCTGCCACTTCTGCTGCCGGATGCGGGTCCATGCGTAGCAAGTGGCGAAGCCAGCAAGGGCCCCTGCGGTGAGCCAAACCGCCGGGCCCCAAATCACAACAGCTATTGACATTTCATGCTCACACGTCCTTCCGGGCCTTGACCCAGCGATGAGGTGTGATGATCCAATCCATTTTCTGATCTAAGGGTTCGTGCGGTACCGATTCGACCCATTGATGATCGAACGCAACGCCACATTTTTGGCCGGAGATGGAAGGCAAAAGACGGTCGTAGAAACCCTTTCCTCTGCCTAATCGCCAGCCTTGACTATCAAAGGCCATTCCCGGGACCAAGGTCAAGTCAACGCTTTGGTCCTCAAGCCCGGTGCAATGTGCCAAGGGCTCCGGGATCCCGTAGTGCCCGGGACTAAGGTCGTTGTTGAAATCTCGGATGATAGCTCCCCGGTAGGTTCCAGAATTTTTTTGAAATTGTGGGAGGGCTAGAGTTTTGCCCTCAGCCAATGCCGATCGAAGCAGGGGAAGAATGTCCGGCTCATCGCTTCTGGGAACGAAGGCGAAAATACAATGAGCCGTTTGCCATGCGGAGTGTGAGGAAAGGGCATCCCGTAATGATCGAGACTGGTCGGCCCGTTCCTCCGAGCTGAAGGATTGGTTTCGGAGGCGCTGAGCTTCTCTCAACTTTTCTTTGCAAGCAGCGTCTGACTCTTGTCCTTGGTGATTCTGGATCATGCGCTAATATGGCATTGAAGGGCTCAAGCAGCCTGGGTTATCTTGCGAAAGTACCTTTGACTCCACGGGCCCCCAGAGCATTGACATTACTTTAAACAAAACAAAACATACAGACGATGAAAACTTCCACCACTGACTTTCTGATGAACGCCTTCTTCGTTCATTTCATTTGCTTGACTTGTGTAACGTTCACCATTCAGGCGCAGCGCCCACCTTCGGCTCGTTCTCAGGCTTTCCCGGAATTGCGGGAACAAATCAAAAGCATGGTCCAGGAAGCCGAGGAACTCAGGGCTTCGGGAAAGCATGAATCTGCTGAAGAAACTATGAATCGGGCCAGAAGATTGCGCCATCAGCTTGCTGAGCGGATGGAGCGTAGTGGAGATCGCGCTTCGCAGTCCCAAGACCGGCCTCGTGGCGAAGACTTTTTTAATCAAGCTCAGGCCCATCGCTCAGGCCCGCCTCCC
>RGTL01000075.1 GCA_010025385.1 Gammaproteobacteria bacterium
AGTGCACCGGCGAGTTATTACATGCTGCAGGCTGGTGCCTATAACACCCCCGGCGAGGCAGAGCGGATGCGCGCAAGGCTCGCGATCGCTGGATTTGAGCCGAGCATCCAGCATATTGCGGTGCAGGGACGGGGCGATTTTTATCGCGTTCGGGTGGGGCCCTATGACTCCATGGAGACGATGGAGAGCGCCAACCGCGCGTTGGTCGGTCTGAACATAAAGGCGCTGCGTCTGAAGGTATCCGGTCGCCCTTAACGCCAGAGAAATCAGTCGCGAGCCTTGAGCCAGGTCGTTATCGCAGCGGGAATCTCTGCCTGTGCTCGCCGACTGACGTAAATTCCAATGTGTCCGCCATCGAAAGCCAGCTCGCGATAGTCGGGGCTTGAGATCTGATCTGCCAGAGCTCGAGAGGCAGACGCGGGTACCAGGTGATCGGTCAGCCCGTACACGTTAAGCACCGGGCATTTAATTTTTTTTAGATCCACAATCCTTTCATCGATCACGAACTTGCCCTTTATCAGAGCGTTGCGCTGGTAAAGACCCCCGATGAACTGGGCAAAGGCGCGCCCGGCCTGAGCCGGGCTGTCCGCAATCCATCGCTCCATCCGGGCAAACGTCGCAAGCGCCTCGGGATGTTCAGCAAGATCAACCAGATCAAGGTATTTTTTGCTGCCGAGGCGAAACGGCTGCAGCGAGATAAAGAGCGCATTCAGCATCGCACCGGGCACGTTGCCGTAGCACCCCACCAGTCGGTCCAGGTCGACGTGCCGAACCCATTGCGACAGCACGTTGTCGGCCGTCTGAAAGTCGACTGGCGTTACCATCGTGATGAGGTTTTTCACCTTATCGGGATAAAGCGCGCTAAAGCACAGGCTAAAAGTACCGCCCTGGCAGACACCCAGAAGATTGACCGCTGACTCCTGTCGCAAATCGCATACACGCTCGACGCTTTCTTTAACCATTCGGCTGATGTAGTCCGAAAGCTCGCGGTCTGTGTCGCTTACCGTTGGGTCGGCCCACTCAATTAAAAAGACATCAAGGCCAAGATCCAAAAAGCGTTGAATCGTCGAGCGTTCGGGCTCCAGATCCAGCACCCAGGGTCGGTTTACGAGAGCATAGACGATCAGCACCGCAGGTCTGTCGTTGCGAGTTGCCTTCGATACGTAGCGCAAAAGCCGAAACCCGTCACCGCGCAGCACCGTTTCGTGTTCCGTCGTCCCAATAGATGGAACGCCGAGCGCGCTCAACTGCTGAAGGCTTAGCGACAGTTGCTGTCCGAGTTTTTGGGCCTCCTCGGCGAATGGGGTCGAAGGACTCACGACGCGGTCTTTTTCTTGCGCGCCGGCGCGGTTTTTTTCTTTCCGGCCGTTGCGCCACCGCGCGCATTTTTAGGTGCAGGCGGTTTCGCCTTGGCACTCGAGCGGGCCCGTTGGGCTGGTTTTTGGGGAGAGCGCTTCTTGACGGGTGCCGAAGAGGTAGCGGTTTGCGCCTTAAGAGCGGCGAGATCCTCACGGAGCTGCTTTTCCCGGGCCCGCGCCTCGGCAAGCGCTTCTTTTAGCTCCTGCGGATCCTCAGGCGGCGGAGCCTCACCGATACCGTATGCAAGATGCAGATCGACTTGAGCGTTGATCAGCTCGCTGATGAGCTGGCCATATGAATCGGTTGCGGCGCGCTCGGCGAAAAGCCGCTCACCCGTTTGTGTCCACTGATCATAATGCTCGCGAAAGGTAGGGTGACCGGTCGTCGAGTTGGGTTGCGATTCAGACAAGGCCGCAAGGCCTATTTCCAGCCAGGCGCTTTGAAGGGCGCTGAGGGCTTGACCATAGCGGCTCAGGGCGCGCCATTTATCTGGGTCGATCCCGGCATTTGCTCCGGGGTCGTCACTCCAGGGATTGAATCCCTCGGTCACAGGCTCCGGGTTGCCGGTAGTGGCCGCTAACCAGTCAGCCAATGAGGGGATGGGCAGGGCACCGGCGGTTCGGGACACCCCAAGGCTCTGCGCTCGGATCGTCTCCTGCAGCTGGCGGAGCAGCGAGGCCCATTCCGGCGGCAGTGAAGTCGACATGATGCGATTGTAGTCGAGGCCGCCCGAGCAGCGACCAGCCAGGATCCTGCGACCGGGTCCTCCTTGTTGCTACGCAACGATATTTTTTGGCAAAAAATTACTTCTTTAATGAAGGAAAAAAGGGAGCATTATTATTTTAAGTATCTGAAAATAAACAATAATTAAAATCTCGGATAAATATGTTGCAATGCACAAATTATTTTGTTATTGTGCACTGCAACAAAACAAAAACAGTCTGTTTTAATTCTCAACCCCGAGGAACCTTAAGATGAACGCAAACATCACCGAAACCTACGAGACCGCTGCGAAGGCCGCTTCTACCGCTGCCAACAATGCCGGCCAACTCGTCATCAAGAACATCGAGAAAGTGATCGAGCTGCAGATGGGCACGGTGCGTAGCTACGCCGACGCCATGCTGAGCAACGCCCGCGAAGTTCTCGAAATCAAAGACGTGAATTCCGCTCGCGCGTACTTCGAGAAGCAGCCTGAAGTGGTCCGCGGTCTGGTGCAGAAAATGGCGAAAGACTCCGGCGAGATGATGGAAATCGGCCGTGCCTATGTCGACGAGGCCCAGGCTCTGTTCCGCAAGTCCGCTGATGAGTTCGGCGCCGTAGTCGAAACCAATGTAAAGAAGGCCTAAGCCTTCAAGCGGTCAGGGCGCTTTAATTAGCGCCTGTGGTATCCGAAACAGGGAAGATCGGGTTAACCGATCTTCCCTGTTTCATATGGACAGACTGCGCATCCGCCAGCGGAGCGCAACCGATTTAAATCGCTCACTGCCGAGAGCAACCTCGGCAGGGGCACGTGCTAATTCGGGATCCTCTGGACCCCGATGAGAGGAAGATATCCATGTCAGATGCGACTGAAGTGGTCATCGCCAGCGCCGCCCGAACCCCGGTTGGCGCCTTCAACGGTTCTTTGAGTTCACTGCCGGCCAGCGAGCTGGGCCGCGCCGCGATCAGTGCCGCGCTTGAGCGCGCCAAGGTTGCCCCCGAGGAGGTCTCGGAAGTCATTATGGGGCAGATCCTGACGGCAGGAACCGGCCAGAACCCGGCGCGTCAGGCGGCAATGGGCGCTGGCATTCCCGCCGAGAAAACCGCCCTGGTGATCAATCAGCTGTGCGGCTCGGGCCTTCGGGCCGTGGCGCTCGGGTTCCAGTCCATCCGCAACGGCGACGCCGATATTGTCGTCGCGGGCGGTCAGGAGAGCATGAGTCAGGCACCGCACTGCGCGAACATGCGCAACGGTCAAAAGCTGGGCGCACTGGAGCTGGTCGACACCATGCTGGTGGACGGGCTTTGGGATGCCTTCCATGGTTATCACATGGGTAACACCGCAGAGAATGTGGCCAAACAATTCAAAATTGGCCGTGATGTGCAGGACGCATTTGCCGCGGCGTCGCAACAGAAAGCCGAGGCCGCCCAGAAGGCCGGCCGCTTTGTGGATGAAATCACGCCGGTCACAATCAAAGGTCGCAAGGGCGACACCGTGGTCGATAAGGATGAACACCCGCGTCATGGCACGACCGTTGAAACCCTTAGCGGGCTTCGACCGGCTTTCGACAAAGAAGGCAGCGTCACTGCCGGTAATGCCTCTGGCATCAATGACGGAGCGGCCGTGGCCGTGTTGATGACGGCAGCCGCTGCGAAAGCCCGCGGCATCACCCCGATGGCCAAAATTGTCTCTTGGGCAACCTCCGGCGTGGACCCAAGCATCATGGGGACCGGACCGATTCCTGCCAGTCGCGCCGCTTTGGACAAAGCCGGATGGAGCATTGGCGACCTGGATCTGGTGGAGGCTAACGAAGCGTTTGCAGCGCAGGCATGTGCTGTGAATCAGGAATTGGGCTGGAATGCCGATATCGTCAACGTGAACGGCGGCGCGATCGCCTTGGGGCACCCGATCGGTGCATCCGGTGCGCGGGTGCTGACGACGCTGCTTTTTGAGATGGCTCGTCGGGACGCGCATCGTGGTCTGGCGACGTTGTGTATCGGGGGCGGTATGGGTATCGCCATGTGTGTCGAACGGCCCTAGCCGCAAGCGGATTTAATGAATTAATCAGAATCAAGAGGATTGATCAGATGTCACATACTGCAATTGTTACGGGCGGAACGCGCGGCATCGGTGCCGCGATTTCTATCGCCCTGAGTGAGGCTGGCCATCGAGTGGCCGCTACCTATGCGGGTAACGACGAAGCCGCTAACGCGTTCAGTTCAGAGACCGGCATTAAGGTGTACCGTTTCGATGTGGCGGACTTTGATCAGTGCCATGAAAACGTGGCCAAGATCGAAAGCGACTTGGGTGAAGTCGGGATTCTAGTGAACAACGCCGGTATCACCCGCGACGGCACGATGCATCGAATGGATTTCAATCAGTGGAATGCTGTGCTGCAGACCAACCTGTCGTCCTGCTACAACATGTGTCACGCCGTCATCGACGGGATGCGCGCGCGAAACTTCGGGCGTATCGTGAATATCGGTTCGGTTAATGGCCAGGCCGGTCAGTACGGTCAGGTGAACTATGCGGCGGCCAAATCCGGTATCCATGGATTCACCAAGGCGTTGGCGCTTGAGGGCGCGGCCAAGGGTATTACCGTTAATGCGATTGCGCCAGGCTATGTGGATACCGATATGGTGCGGGCGGTTCCGGAAAAAGTGCTGGAAAAGATCATTGCGACCATCCCGGTGGGACGGCTGGGCTATGCCAGCGACATCGCCCGGGCGGTTATGTTTCTGGTGGCGGATGACGCGACCTTTATCACCGGATCGACGCTGTCCATTAACGGCGGTCAGCACATGTACTAAGGGTGTGTCCTCACCGCCCGGTGTTATTATTGCAATGCACAATAACCGGGCGGAACCTGCTGTATGCGCACCATAAAGAAGTATCCCAATCGGCGTCTTTACGATACCGAAGTCAGCCGATACATCACGGTTTCGGACCTTCGCCAGCTGATCGTAGATGGCGAAGAGTTCGAGGTGGTGGATGTCTCGAGCGGTGACGACATCACCCGCACGGTCCTGCTTCAGATCATCAACGAGCAGGAGAGCGGCGGCCAGCCGCTTTTCACCACAGAAATTCTGACGGCGCTTATCCGAAATTACGGTGGGGCGACTCAGAAGATGTTCACCGATTATCTCGACCGAAGCCTTTCGCTTTTTGTTGAACAGCAGCAAGCCTACCAAAACCGCTTTGCTGAATTTCTTGGCCAGACGTCGGTGGGCGCCATGTCCGAGATGGCCAAACGCAACCTCGAGGTCTGGCAGGACGTTCAGCAGAATTTCCTGCGATCGGCAGGCTTGCTGAAGGACCCACCGAGTCAATCCTCCAAAACGGCCCCCAAGTCCGGCAAGAAGCCGACTGACGACTGAGATGACCTCGCGCAATCGGCCCGCCCGTACCGGCGGCGAGATTCTGGTTGACGCGCTGGCCCGCCAGAACGTCCGCCACCTTTTCTGCGTGCCAGGCGAGAGTTTTCTTGCTGCCCTGGACGCGCTGCATGAGAACACAGCCATTACGACTGTCGTGTGTCGTCAGGAGGGCGGTGCGGCCATGATGGCGGAGGCCATGGCCAAGCTGACCGGCGAGCCGGGTGTCTGTTTTGTTACCCGCGGCCCAGGTGCCACCAATGCCTCTTCAGGAATGCACGTGGCAGCCCAGGACTCCACGCCGATGGTGCTCCTCATTGGTCAGGTGGGCACGGATGCGTTGTCGCGCGAGGCTTTTCAGGAGATTGATTACACCCGGTTTTACGGCGCCATTGCCAAGCATGTGGAGCAGGTCTACGACCCGGCGAGATTGCCTGAAATCATGAGCCGGGCTTTTCACACGGCTTGCAATGGCCGGCCGGGACCGGTGGTCGTTGTGCTGCCCGAAGACGTCCTGCGCGAGTATGCGCGGGTAGACGACGTACCGATTCGCCAGACTTTGCATGTGGAGCCAGCGGCGGGCGATATCGCCGCTTTCGGGCGCCTATTGAGCGAAGCGCAGCGGCCTTTAATGATCGCCGGTGGCCGAAACTGGACCCCGGATGCGCGCGCGGCTTTGCACCGTTTTGTGGCGCGCTGGCGCCTGCCTGTGGCGACGGCCTGGCGGTATCACGATGTCTTCGATCATGCCGACGACCACTATATTGGCGACGTGGGTATTGGCATGAACCCTGAAATCGAACGGGCGCTGCAGGAATCCGATCTCGTCATCGCGCTGGGTATACGACTCGGCGAAATGACCACCAAGGGCTATACACGTCTCAAGGTGCCGGTGCCTGATCAAAAGCTCATCCACGTCTTTCCCAGTCATGAAGAACTGGGTCGGGTGTACTACCCAACGCTGGCGATCGCTGCCGGCGCACCCCAGGTGGCCGATGCGCTCGACACACTGGATGCTCCCAAGGCAGTCGTCTGGCTTGATCACCTCAAGTCGCTGCGCGACAGCTACGTGAGATGGACCACACCGAAGGTCTCCACGGAGAAGGTCAACCTGGCTGAGGTCATGTCGGCGCTTGACCGTATCGTGTCCGACGACGCCATCGTCTGCAACGGTGCCGGCAACAATACGGGATGGCTGCATCGCTATTTTCGGTTCACCGGTGCGAGACGCCAGCTGGCCCCAACGAGCGGGTCCATGGGGTATGGCTTGCCGGCCGCGATCGCTGCAGCGCTGGCCTATCCGGATCGCCAGGTCATTGCGGTAGTGGGAGATGGCGACCTGCAGATGACCAGTCAGGAGCTGGCGACGGTGGTCCAGCAGCATCTTTCGATCGTCTTGCTGGTGGTGAACAATTCGATGCTCGGCACCATCCGGATGCATCAGGAGATGCACTACCCCGGCCGCACCAGCAACACGGACCTTCATAATCCGGATTTTTGCAAATTGGCCGAGGCGCATGGGCTCTTGGCTGCGCGCGTCACCGGGACCGATCAATTTGGCCCGGCGCTGAAAAAAGCGCTCGACGCCAAAGGCGCCACCCTGATCGAACTGGTCACCGGCGCTGAGGCGATCTCACACTCAGCGACGCTCAGCGATCTGCGGTCGCGCTAAAGCGTCAGCCCGCCGCGGCACGGCGCGGATTTGGCGATAATCGTCCGATCTATCTGGAGAACGTCTATGCTTTTGCAGTTGGCAGCCTGGCCTGAAGTAGAGGAATATCTCAAGACCTCAACCGCGATCATTGTGCCCATTGGTTCCACCGAGCAGCACGGCCCCAACGGTCTGATCGGCACAGACGCGATTTGTCCCACGGCGATCGCGCAACAGTTGAGCAAGCGAATGAACGTTCTGATCGGTCCGACTCTGGCCATCGGCATGGCTCAGCATCATCTTGGCTTTCCGGGGTCGATCTCGTTTCGTCCATCCACGCTGCTCGCGGTGATCCGCGACGTCGTCGAATCGCTCCGCGTTCACGGCTTCACGCATGTCTATTTTCTGAACGGTCACGGAGGCAACGTGGCCACCGTAACGGCGGCATTCTCGGAAATCTGGGCGGGTGCAAGTTTCGCCGGTGGTACGGACCGCGCGCCGCGTCTTCGGTTGCGTAACTGGTATCTGGGCCCACGGGTGAAAGCCCTTTCCGACGAGCTCTATGGCCACGCCGAGGGCAGCCACGCCACCCCCTCAGAGGTTTCGCTGAGCTGGTATGCGTTCCCGGAAGCGGTGAAATCCGTATCGCTGCATCCTGAGTTGGCCCCCTCCGGCCCGATTCGCGATGCGGCGGACTATCGGCGACAGTTCCCGGACGGGCGCATCGGATCCAATCCGGGGCTTTCGAGCATTGAGCACGGCAAGCGCATTCTTGAGGCTGCCGTTGAAGATACCGTGGAGGATTTCAACGGCTTCACCGCAGACGCTGCTTAGTCCAATGATGTCGCGCGGCGATGGGTTTCTTGCGGCGCTGACCGAGGCGGTCGATGAGTTCGCGCGCGAGCGTGAGTGGGCGCCGTTTCATTCGCCCAAAAATCTCTCCATGGCGCTGGCGGTTGAAGCGGCTGAGCTAATGGAGCATTTTCAGTGGCTTCGCCAGCAGCAAAGTGAAGCGTTATCACCTGAGAAAAAAGACGCGGTGGCGCAGGAGTTGGCCGACGTGTTGATTTATGTGGTGCGTCTTGCGTCCCGACTGGATATTGATCTCGAGGCGGCCGCCTGGGACAAGCTGGAAATCAATCGTCAGAAGTATCCCGTCGAAAAAG
>RGTL01000076.1 GCA_010025385.1 Gammaproteobacteria bacterium
TGGCATTCTGCTCAACAGTCCACTCCACCAGGTGCAGTGCTCCCGTGAACGTTTCGGTCAGAGCCGAACAGCTCTCAGTCCAATCTCCATCGTTACAGTAGATAAATCTGTCGTTTTCGAGAATTTGGGGCTGGTGGATGTGCCCACATACCACCCCATCAAATCCTTGTTGGCGGGCGTGTGATGACACCGTCTTCGCGTATCGATTGATCAGTTGGTTAGTCGCTGACAGATTACGTTTGATATAGTTGGCAAGAGACCAGTAAGGAAGTCCCATCACGCGACGACACTGGCTAAGATACCGGTTGGCAACGCTTAGAGCCGCGTAGAGCCCGCATCCGATCAACCTGGTCATCGAAGGTCCTAGACAGATGTGGTCGAAGCGGTCTCCGTGCAGAACCAACAGTCGTTTGCCATCGGCAGTGACATGAACATGTTCAAGATGTAACGCAATGCCGAGCAATTCCAACCCAGCGTAGTCACGCATGATTTCATCATGGTTCCCCGGTATGTATATGACTTCCGTTCCCTGCCCCGCCAATTCAATGATTTTTCTCAGGGCGAGTTGATGGCGCTTAGGCAGGTAAAGGCGTCGTTTCAGCGCCCAGAAGTCAATGACATCGCCAACAAGGTATAGTCGATCGCACTTAACGCGCTGAAGAAAATCGAGAAGCAGATCAACTTTGCATGCCCGACTGCCGAGGTGAATATCTGAGATCCATACGGTTCTGTAGCGCACATCTGAATCTGACATCAGCTTTCCTCCGAGAGTGAGTTATCCCGTTCCTACTGATTTCTAGGCGATATCGACACCATTCTGTATTTGCGGCGTAGCCTTTTCGTCGCAATTTGACCGATCGACTTTGGCCCAGAGTTGATCTCGCAATTTGTTAATGTCGTGACGTTGGCTGTCGAGTATCCAATCGACCAGATGTTTCGCAACGTTGGGATATGCTATTGGTGAGGGCGCTGGTTTATCAAGCCAGTCTCTGATGCGGTTGGCGTTGAGACTCTCCATCACATCAGCAAGCCCCAACTGAAGCATTGCGGCGCCATTAGATAACTGCTCGGCCTGTCCCGCGAGTGGTTTGGTCAGCAGTTTTTTCCCAAAATGAAAAAGTTCACTTGGTAATTCAAACCCCGCGCTACTGATGACACCAACTGAAGAGAGCATATGGGAAATAAAGTGCTCTCGTGAAAACGGTTGAAGATATAAATGGCCATCCACGTGCTCACGATCTATATCTGTAAAAAAGAAGAACCGGTGACTGGTTATCGGTTTAAGCAGTTCGATAACACGTTCGGGTTGCTCAAAGGGCAGATAGACGAGAATCTTGTCTTCTTCGACTAGCGAGCACCTCTCGTCGGTTCCTTCTGTTTCGATGATCGGCGGCAGGATATTGCCGCCGAAGTGATGCCAGTGCAGGCCAATATTGATGTCCGTTGGTGCAAACCAGCGCAGAAGCAACGCCGCCGCGGGATTTATACCTTTTTTGGGAATTTCGTAATGGAATGCACATTGATGACTGATCCCGATAGAGGGCACTTTATTGATTTTTGCGGCCCAGGCGGAAATCGGTTCGTAGTCGCTAATGACCAAATCATAGTGGTCAAGATTTAGGTTGCGGATGTCCTTCAGGACTCCAAAAATGTCATTGGTGGTTGCGGTCTTGAAGAATAAAAGTCGGCCATTTTTCACCGAGAAGGTTAGCCCCCGCCGATGGGCGAAATCACCAAACCGATCTACGTTAAACAGAAGGGAACGATCCCGGCCGGATAGAAGATAGTCCACAGTAGCGCCTCTTTTTTGGAACTCACTGGCCATGACGGCGGAGCGGGTAATGTGGCCGTTACCTGTGCACTGGACTCCATATAGGATTCGCATAGCTTTTTTCTAAGGTGAGGTAAAGGAAAGTCCTAGGTTTGCTGCGAGCAGTCCGAGCAGCGCGCCGGCCAGTATGTCAGTAGGAAAGTGCACTGTTAGCAATAATCGTGATAGACCGATCATGACGGCCCAACTAAAAACCCAAGTGGTAAGTGAGGGGAAAAAAGTGGCTAGCAAGGTTGCCATCAAAAAGGCGGCCGCGGTGTGTCCTGAAGGAAAACTAAACTGGTCCGAGGGAACGATCCAGACATTAACCCCGACCATCGTGTCTTTGGGCCTTGGGCGGCCTACCTTTTTTTTGAGGAAGAAGTAGACGGGCAATTCGATGGAGAATGCGATCAACCCGGCTAAGAGAAATTTAGTACTACCTGCAGCCTGTGTTAGAAAAATCACAAGTGCGATGATTCCGTAGAGATGACCGTCTCCAGAATGGGAAACAAAGGCTGCAAGTCGTCGGAGCATCCACCAGGGGCGGCGAGAAAGTTTCGTCAGGATGGTGACATCCAACCCATGTACTTTGTCGAGGAAGCTTGTGGCAGCTATTAAACCCCAGTCCATGAGCGCACTTTATGCACTCGCTATGTCAACCTTATTAACAGCCTATTACAGAAAGAAGACAGTCCCAGTTGCTTCAGAGCAGCAAAATTAGACACCATACGAGCGCTGCATTTGCCAACGCTGTCAGCACTGCCGCAGAGGCGATATCCTTAGCTTTTTTAGAAAAGTCGTGCCACTCGGTTCCGACCCGATCCACTGAATACTCAACCGCGGTATTCAAGAGTTCTATGATTAGGACCAACAACAAACTCCCAATCAAAAGAACTGTCTCAATCGCTGACTTTGCGACAAGTGCCGCAACGGGAGTAAGCACTATTGTGATGACGACTTCCTGTCGGAAGGCTTCTTCGCCTCGCCACGCGGAGCGGTACCCAGCGAGAGAGCAGATAAAGGCTCTTCGTATCCTTTTGAAGCCGGTGGCATTCCAGGTAGGTTGGCCTTGAGGTGACTCTCTCATAGAGAGGCTCTTGGTGACTTACTCATAAGACATTTATTTACGCTTTTTTTGTGACAGAGTTATTACGGCAACGTGCAGCTCTGCGCGACCGGATGAAGCTGGAAAAAGAGGACGGCGAGACGGTTTATCTGGAATTTTTTGACTCAGCTGATCCGCCGCGCAACCGCTATCAGGTGACGCAGCAGGTCAAGATGGAAGGCAGTTACAAGAACCGCTACGACGTGACCATACTCGTCAACGGCCTGCCGCTGGTTCAGATTGAGCTGAAGCTGCGAGGGCTGGAGATGAAGGAGGCCTTCAACCAGATTCAGCGTTACCAGAAGCACACCTTCTGGAGCGGTCACGGGCTGTTTCACTTTGTGCAGCTGTTCGTGATCAGCAATGGCGTGAACACCAAGTACTACGCGAACGCTCGCAAGCAGTCCTTTAAGCAGACCTTCTACTGGGCGCAGGAAGACAACACCACCGTTCGAGAGCTCGTGCCGTTTGCCGATGCTTTCCTAAACCGCGAGCACCTTGGCACGATGATCGGCAAGTACATCGTGCTGAACGAGACGGACAAGATCCTGATTCAGATCACTCCAAAGGGTAATCAACTGTGGGAGTCCGATGGGAGTGATGGACTCGAGATATTGCTCTGTGGGAGCGAAAGACAAGGGGTATATGGCGCGCCCGGAGAGATTCGAACTCCCGACCACCTGGTTCGAAGCCAGGTACTCTATCCAGCTGAGCTACGGGCGCTTTAGGTTAGAGCGCAGAGTCTAGTGAAAAGCGGTTACGGCATCAAACGGATCAGTGTTAGGCTCTAAAACCTTCTTGCATTCCTACAGGAGCCCGCAATGCCCCGGCGTACGCTAAAGCCTCAAAGCCTTGATTTTCAGCCCAGGCCGTCTTATCCCTATTCGCCGGGCGCTAAAGGAGGGGGATTCATCTTTACCGCCGGCCAGGTCGCCTGGGATGAAACGGGCGAGGTCACTGCCATTGGCGATGTGGCGGCCCAGACCCGCCAGACACTCAAAAACGTAGTGGCGGTGCTGCACGAGGGCGGAGCCACTGTGGACGATGTGTTGAAGTGCAATGTTTATCTTGCGGACATCCGTGACTTTGAGACGATGAACGCTGAGTTTGCAAAAGTATTTGCCCATGACCCACCGGCACGCACCACCGTAGAGGCAAGACTTGCTGAGCCGACAATGCTGGTCGAGATTGAGGCTATCGCGTGGGTGTCAAAAGACGGCGACTAGCTGGTGCCTGAAAGATTTACGAGCCGTCCTTCTTTAAAAGTTCTGCAAGACCCGAAAGACCTTTGTGGGTGACGGCACTTGATTTTCGCTCTTCAATGCCGGGCACCGCATCGACATAGCGAGCATGCTCGTTATCATGACAGTAAAGACAAAGGTTTTCCCAGTTACTGCCGTCGGGAGGGTTGTTATCGTGGTTGTGGTCCTTATGGTGCACTGTGAGCTCGTGAAGGTTTGTCTGGGTAAATTCACGACCGCATCGCCCGCACACCCAAGGGTGAATCTTCAACGATTGCGCGCGATAGTCTCGCTCGCGGGAATCCCGCGCCTTTACGGCATTCGCGATAACGGCATCCAGATCAGTTTTCGAACTCATGAGAAAAGAATAGCCCAAAATCGTACTTCTGTTAAAGCCCTTTAAAAGGAGATGGCTTATGACGCAAAAACGGGAAGCAGTCGCGACTCAAATCGTCGATAACGAACTGACCTGCGTGACGCGCTTTGATTTTGAGCCCGGCGCTGAAACCGGTTGGCATCGTCACGGACATAACTACGTCATTACCGCTATTACGGACCTGCATATGCGGCTTGAAGAGCAGGGCGGGGCGGAGCGGGAGGTGCACGTCAAAGCCGGCGAAGCCTATTTCCGCGAAGAAGGCGTCGAGCACAATGTGATCAACGCCAGCGATCAGTTGATGTCATTTGTAGAGGTGGAGTTTAAATAATTCGCCAACCTCCTTACCGGATTGAATGGGCGAACGAACGCCTAAGGCGCCTTGAGTTGTTTTCGTCTGATAGCCAAAAAGCGGCGCGGCGCGGCGAGAAAAAAGCAAACGAAAGAAAGCGCAAAACTAAATCCTGCGAATATAAACGAGTAATCGTAAGATCCCGATACATCAAACAGGACGCCACCAAGCCAAGGTCCGAAGGCGCCGCCGAACCCCATGCCGGCCGTGACTATGCCGCAAAGCAATCCAAATTCTTTGCCAAAAAAGATATCAGCGGCTCCAGCAAAGACAACCACCGCGAAAAGCCCCGCACCGAGGCCAAAGAGAATCGAAAAGAGGTAGAGAAAAGTTACGCCTCTTTCAGCGTCGAGGAAGAGCAAGATGACAGTGGCGGTACAGGCCAGTACCGAAGCAATCAGGATCGTGGCCTCGCGACCGATGTGATCGGAAACAAAAGAGCTCGCTTGGCCGAGCACCATAAATATTCCGAATGCGGCGGATGTGGATGCGGCAACCGTGGAAGAAAACCCAGCATCAATAGCAAAGCGCACCTGATGGGCAAGGATCAGATAACAGCCCGTGCCCCAAAACAGCATGTTGGAAGCAAAAAGAAGCCACAGCTGGCGGCTTCTCAGTCCCGAAGAGCGAGTCCACAGTTCGACCGCGACAGGCGATGACCCATCCCGGTGCGTCTCGGTGTTGGATTCGGCTGAGCCATATGGGGTCAGGCCACGCTCCTTAGGGGAAAAACTGTATTTCAGCAGGATGATCGGCAGCAGGATAACAACCGTTAGCAGTCCCATCGCGAGATAGGCCATCCGCCAACCGAAGCCGTCGATCACGAACTCCATCATGAAGACAAAAACGAAGCTCAAGCCCCCTCCGGTTTGGGCTAGGCCCAGCGCTGTACCGCGCCGGGTGGCAAACCAGTTCATGATGGTTGGGTTGAGTACCGGTGACCCTGCTGCCGCGAGCCCGATCGGCGCCAGCACGCCAAACAGGACATAAAAATGCCATAACCGTGTTGCCATTGAGCATGCGGCTGCGGCGAGACCCAGGAGCAAAACCCCGAACAGCAGAAGCGACTTTGGCGGCCATTTTGTGCAGAGCGACCCTGCAATAGGCGCACAGGCGCCATAGACCAGTAAATGCAGGGAGAACATGAAGGCGGTGTCACCGCGGGTCCAACCGTACTCGTCGAGGATGAACGGGAAGAAAACAGGAAACGAATGGCGAACTCCGTAAGCAAGCAACATCATGATAAAGCTCACCGCGAGAATCATGGCGGCCGCAATGAAAACGGGTTTTTGAGACATGATCAATCTTTAGGAGGGGCAGTGCTGCACGGGACGCGTGAGAGTATATTCTGGGCGTGGAGAGAATTTCATTGTTGTTATGTTGTTTCGAATCATTACTCGCGTTCGCCTGACAGGCGAGCCAAACCGGTGTAACGGAGACCCATCCTCATGAAACCCGCCTTTGAATCCACGGAATATCAGCGACGCCTCGAGGTCGTACGTGCCGCTATGACGGAAAAGGATCTTTACGCCATGGTGATCGGCGATCCGGCGAACATGAACTGGTTAACGGGTTTTGATGCATGGTCGTTTTATGTTCCGCAAGTCATGCTGGTGTTGCATGACCACCCGCCCGTCTGGTTGGGTCGGCAGATGGATGCCGGCGCGGTGTACCTCACGACCTATCTTGGCGAGGAGAGCGTTCGGCCCTACGCAGAAGAGCTTGTCCAGCGAGACGATGCGCATCCGATGGAAGCGATCGCGCAGTCCATTAGCGACTTTGGTGTAGCGGGCAAACGGGTTGGGTTTGAAAGCGATGTTTATTTTTTCTCCTTCAAAGCCGTCGAAACGCTTCAGCGCGGTCTGCCTGATGTGACTTGGATCGACGCCGATCGCTTGGTCAATTGGTGTCGTGTGATCAAGAGTGACGATGAAATCGCAGTCATGCGAAAAGCGGCGAAGATCGCCAGTCGCGTTATGACTGTTGCCTGCGAGCATATCGCGCCCGGCGTTCGACAACATGATCTGGTCGCGAAGATTCTTGAGGCTCAGGCGCAGGGTGTAGCAGACGCCAGTGGAGACCTTACGTCGATCTGTCCTTTGATTCTCGCGGGCAAGGCAGCCGCAACCGCTCATCCAATGTGGACCGATGCACCCTTTGAGCAAAACCAGACCGTAGCCCTCGAACTAAGCGGTGCCCATAAGCGCTATAACGCCGCGCTGGCACGCACTGTCCAGTTGGGCAAAGGCCCTCAAAAGGTTTACGACACAGCGATCGCGGTTACGGAAGGACTTGCTGCCGTTCTAGAGACCATTCGTCCCGGTATTACCGCCGGGGCTGTGCATTCAGCCTGGCAGCAGGTCCTCGATCGCTATGGTTTAAAAAAAGAGAGCCGGATCGGTTACAGCATTGGCGTCGGCTACGCTCCCGACTGGGGAGAGCATACCGTGAGCTTGCGTGCCGATGAGCCTACCGTGCTTGAGGCGGGGATGACCCTGCATGTTATGCTTGGGATGTGGATGGATGACTGGGGTATCGAGTTTAGTGAGACCGTTGCCGTCACCGAATCCGGAGCCGATTGCTTAACGGATTTTCAGCGCAGCGTGGTAAGCCTGTCCTAGATCTGATGTGCGGGCCGGAATAACCGCGCAAGAAAAAGCCCCGCCGAAGCGGGGCTTTTTTAAGGATCATGGCCTATTAGATTCGCGAACGAATTCTCGCCCAGCCGAACAACAAAAGAGCGGTTAGCACGCTGACGATAATGGCATCATCAAAAACGGCTTCCCGGTACGCTTCAGCAAAACTTTGTAGCCATAACACGATAAGGACGCCCAGTTGCGCCACCACCAGCGCGATGAAAAACGGGCCTGAGCCGGTTGGGCCTTTCACAAAGGTGCGCAGTAACGCCACCATATAGCCCAGCCACGCACAGCCTAACACCTGTGCCACCGGAACGGCCTCCGGGCCGACGTTATTCTGGGCGAGCCACGACCCGGTCATCAGCAGTAATTGAGCAACATAAAAAACGCCACCCAAGAAAAATAATCCAAGCGCTATCGCAGCAGGCGTGTCTGCGTACTGTTTCATTTCTATTACCCCCAATCATGTGAATGGCTCTTGAGTGTAGCGCGATCGCTTCGCTTTTCAGAATTTGGACGCCGTGAACGCGCCTCAAGACAAAAATTGGTCGTAACCAGTGAGAAAAATGACCGTGCTAGAGTCAAAACCCGGATTGAGAAATGATGCAAGTAGGAGAACACCGCATGGCGATATATCGAATTACCCGTTTCAAGACATCAGACGCTGAAAAAACGGCGGCACT
>RGTL01000077.1 GCA_010025385.1 Gammaproteobacteria bacterium
TCGCCGTGTCCGCGCGGATATGCAGAGTGAAAACACCGTCCGAATCATGGGATTCGTCCAGCACGTGACACACATCAAACACAAAGGCTCGAAGCCGACCTGCCTCTGGGGGCACATGAAGCGCAACCTCACGACTTGCCCGAATGAGGGTTAGCGACAGCTCCTCTAAAAGTGCCTCGATACCATCGCCTGTCGTCGCCGAGACGCGAACCGTACGAACCGTATCAAGCGCATCGCGAATTAATCCGGGCGTTCGACCGCTTAGATCAGTCTTGTTTCGAACACGCAGGCTCGGAATCTCGGCAGCATGTATCTCAGATAAGACCGTTCCCACATGGGCCTCGCGCTCTCGGACATCAGGGTCGCTATCGTCTGCTACCCTTAGCAGCAAATCCGCCTGAGCGACCTCCTCCAGCGTGGACATAAACGCTTCCACCAGAGAATGCGGTAATCCGCTAATGAAACCGACGGTATCCGACAGAATAACCGGTCCAAACCCAGGCACCTCCAGTCGTCGCATGGTCGGGTCGAGCGTGGCAAACAATTGATCCGCAGCGAAGACGTTTTCTCCAACCAGACGGTTAAATAACGACGACTTACCGGCGTTGGTGTAACCCACGATCGCAATCGTTGGCACACGGGCTCTGGTCCGGCGCTGGCGCCGAACGTCGCGTTGAGAGCGAACTTTCTCCAGTCGTCCCTGAAGGTGACGAATACGTTGACTCAGCAGTCGCCGATCCGTTTCCAGTTGGGTCTCCCCTGGGCCTCGCAGACCGATACCCCCGCGTTGGCGCTCAAGATGGGTCCAACCACGCACCAGTCGAGTGGAAAGGTGTCGCAATTGGGCCAGTTCTACCTGGAGTTTTCCTTCGTGGGTGCGGGCGCGCAGTGCAAAGATATCGAGAATCAAGCGCGTTCGATCAATCACGCGGCACTTTACAGCGGTTTCAAGATTGCGTTCCTGAATAGGCGAAATAGTCTGATTAAAAATAACCAGGTCTACTCGTTCGGCTTCAACCGTCCGAGCAATCTCTTGAGCCTTACCTGAACCGACAAAAAGTCCAGCGTCAGGATGTGAGCGTGTGGCTCCTATTCGCCCTACCACATCGGCACCCGCCGATACCGCGAGGCCATGGAGTTCCTCAAAGTCATCGGCTGTGACGCGACCCCGAGCGCGCTGATGCACGAGCAGCGCCCGTTCAACGGTTTTATCCGTCGTAAAAAGTTCAGTCAATGGAGCAAATGACGGGGTTTAAGACCACGCGAACTAGAATATTCCCGTCCGGGCGCACCCGAGTATGCGGGCCCGTTTTTTTCGTGGGTCTGAAATCCAAAAGGGGTTCAAGCGCTCTCGCGTCCAGTGGAGTCCTGCTCAGAATCTTTCTCGATATCGCTGCTTGAGTTCCCTGGGTTATCGTACTCCTCGGCGCCGTATGGGATACGAACCGCTCGAGTGGGGACGATAGTCGAAATGGCGTGCTTATAGATGAGTTGACTTACGCTGTTTCGGAGAAGCACGACAAACGAGTCAAAAGACTCCACTTGACCCTGCAATTTGATTCCGTTAACCAAGTAGATAGCGACCGGAATCCGCTCCTTTCGAAGCACATTCAAAAAAGGATCCTGAAGCGCAGCTGCGCGTGGTTGGTTCATAACTCTCTCCTCCTAACCTTCGACCATTATCCCTGTTGCGCTCAGCCTTTTTGGAGGCCGCTGCGTTCGCCACGCCCGGATCGCGGGGCCAGACCCCCCGCTGTTGGCCTGAGACCATGTGCTCCACCAGGCGAAGCAATCTGAAAGATAATTATTGTTGTTTTAGTTTTAGTCATTCTGATAACTGACGAATTAAATTTACGTCCGGGTTTTTGAGAATTCAAGTCTCGGTCATCGTTTTGCCGCGATCCAGCTCGAAACATAGTTTAAAAGCATCTTTTCAAAACCGTCGTGAGTGGCGTCTACCCACACAAAGCCACTTTCATTACGAATCCAGGTCAACTGCCGCTTAGCCAAACGGCGGTTAGCGGTAAGGATATCGGCTCTCATCTGGGTCTCACTGGTCTGGCCTTCCAGATGCGTCCAGATCTGCTGATACCCAACGCTGCGCATGGCCGCCGTCCCTCGAGCCTGTGGATAGCGCTGCCGTAAACTGCGCACCTCTTCGACAAATCCCTGATCCAACATGGCACTGAGTCGCTCAGCTAATCTCTGATGCAAATGTCTTCTGTCGGGGATATTTACCGCGAGCTTCAGAGCCGCGACGCCTTCATGAATCAGACCGATCGCGGCCTCCTGCTCTGAGACGCGTCTTCCCGTCAGCACGTTAATTTCGATCGCCCGAATGATTCTTTGAGAGTCATTGGGATTAATTCGTTCGCCAGCTACCGTATCCAGCGCCAGCAACTGGTTATGCAGATATTCCAAGCCTCGTCTCTTGGTTGCACCCTCGAGTTCCGCCCGCAACTCGGGATCCGCGGGCGGGAGTTTCGGTAACCCTTTCAACAGCGCGTGAAAGTAAAACATCGTTCCGCCAACCAGAATGGGGGTTCGCCCTGCCTCGAGACTTCGAAAGACAAGCGTCCTGGCGTCCCTAGCGAAATCCGCGGCAGAGTAGGGACTGTCGATGTCTCTAACGTTGATTAACTGATGGGGGACCTCGGCCAACACCGTATCGTCGGGTTTCGCGCTTCCCACATCCATACCACGATAAACCTGTCCCGAGTCCACACTGATTAGATCCGCTTCGATGTTACGGGCGAGATGTAAGGCGAGCGCTGTCTTTCCCGACGCCGTTGCCCCGGCGATGCAGACGATAGCGCCTCTCGCGAGATCGATACTCATGATCAGGGAATCGTTAAAACCTGGCCCGGAACAAGTCGATCGGATTGAAGCTGATTAACACGGCGTAGCGCATCTACGGATACCTTCATGCGCGCGGAGATCAGCGCTAGTGAATCCCCTTCTGCGACCCGATAGTGCTGGTTCTGAATACCCCGATTAGGACAACGAACATCTGTATTGCAGTAGGCCAGCAAGCCACGATATAGCGCTCCGGCTATTTTTTCCTGAAAGAGACGATCGTTAAGCTTTTTTTCCTCTGATGGATTAGTCATAAAGCCAGTCTCCACCAGCACAGCAGGGATATCGACGGCTTTCAGAACAACGAAAGCGGCGCTCTCCACGTCTGCGCTGTGAAGCGGCCCGCTCTCCCCTAGCTGGCTCAAGAGCGCCCCCGCCAGCTTACGGCTCTCTTTCACCTTCCAGTCGATACCCATATCAAGTAGCGTTTTTTGAAGATCAGGCTCATGAGCGCCAATCTTGACGCCTCCCGCAAGATCAGCAGCATTCTCCCGTTGAGCAAGCCACTTTCCCAGCTCGCTGCCCGCCCCTTTTTCTGAAAGAATAAACACCGACGCGCCAGAAGCCCCCTTACGCTTCGCCGCATCCGCATGAATGGAGAGAAACACATCGGCCCGCTCCCTCATGGCAAACCCCACACGGTCGCGAAGGCTGATGTAATAGTCATTCGTCCGAGTGAGCACCGCGCGCATCTTTCCCTGCGAATTGATTAACTCAGCAAGACGCTGGCTGATCTGCAACGCAACCTTCTTCTCATATTTTCCGCTGGCCCCGATTGCGCCTGGATCATCGCCCCCATGACCTGGATCGATGACAACCAGATAGGGCGCGTTCGATTCGAACTCCGGGAGAGGAACCGTTGGGCGGGGCTCGATTTTGGCTAGCAGATCAACGACGAGCCGAAAAGCGTACGGCTCACGTGGCGCAAGCATGAAGACCTGATACTCAAGTTCCTCGTTGAGTCCAAACACCACACGCAGACCTCCCGATTCTGACTGCTCGGTCTTTATGCTTTCGATCGGGCCCGATACCGATCGGTCGAACGTCAGCGGCGTCATCAACACCAGATCTGGCAGATCTAGATTCAACTGATTGGGCAACTCGGAAACACTCACCTCATAAGGTACGTCGTTCGTAAGGTCGAACACCACTCGGGTCCGATCGGGTCCGTGCCAGATTCTGAAACCCGACACCAGACCCGCTCCTGAAAAAGACTCACTCATCAGCAAGAAAGTGCCGGTGAGGAGCAGTACGAACCGACTCATCTCAAGACGATGTCCAACTCGCTATTGCCCTCCGAGAAAATCAACAGCGTCCTACCCTCATCACGATAACTCAATTGGATTCGATGATCTGGTTCTGGTAAATGCGACTGGGCCCGCTCCGGCCACTCGATAAAGACCACGCTTTCCTGCCCAACCCGATCTCTAAATCCTAAGCCCTCGAGATCCTGTGGTTTTGTGAGCCGATAAAGATCGAGGTGATGAATCACGAAGTCATCGGTTGAATATTCTTCGACGAGCGTGTAGGTCGGACTCACGACAATATCTGAAGCTCCCAAGCCCTGTAGGACACCTCTTACAAAAGTTGTTTTTCCCGCGCCGAGATCCCCCTCTAGGAAGATTACCAGTGGGGCC
The DNA here is from genome assembly GCA_010025385.1 of Gammaproteobacteria bacterium. Taxonomy (GTDB): domain Bacteria; phylum Pseudomonadota; class Gammaproteobacteria; order Arenicellales; family UBA868; genus UBA868. The sequence goes on from RGTL01000077.1 coordinate 4,494, forward strand.
TTGAGGCATTGGGCATATGCCCGGCCGATCGCAAGGGTGTCCTCCTCGTCGGCGAGAAAAAAGGCATGCTTAACCTGTTCAGCCATAGACATCCCGCATCACCGGAATGCGGTCGATAACATCAGAAGCTAAAAAACCCACGGAACCGACCTCTCGGGCTGCCAGGTCCCCCGCGCTGGCGTGGCACCACACGCCCCACACCGCCGAATCGACATCACAAAGTCCTTGACCGCGAAAGCCGGCCACGATCCCCGTCAGCGCATCGCCCATCCCAGCGCTCGCCATCCCAGCATTACCCCGTGAGCACACCCATGTGGGCAAGTCCGGTCCTTTGATCAGGGTTCCCGCGCCCTTCAGCACGGCCGTTGAATTAAACCGGGCGGCCAACGCGTCTACGGCATCCGGTCGGTCCGCCTCGATATCCCATATGGATCGACCCAACATCCGCGCCGCTTCCCCAGGATGAGGGGTAAGAATGGCCTTTAGCGACTGGTTCTCTCCGTAGGCAAGCAGGTTGAGCCCATCCGCATCGATAACCTTTGGCAACTCGACCTCAAGACAGGGCGCAAAAACCATCCGACTCCATTCGCTTTTACCTAGCCCAGGACCGAGCGCGAGGACATCAATGTCACCAAGCAGTTCTTGCACGTCTTTTGGGCTGCTTAACTCTCGCACTATTACCTCAGGGCATTGGACAGCAACCGCCTGAGCGCTAGTCGGGTGACATCCCACCGTTACTTTGCCGGCGCCGCTCTTTAGGGCCGCCATCGCGCATAGCGCTGCCGCTCCCGGCATCCCAGGTCCAGCCCCGACAATGCCAACGTGACCGGCCCGACCCTTATGGAAATTCTTCGTTCTGACCGTTCGCAGGCTCGACACTGTTGCCACTGAGATCATATTGCCCCAACACAGGGCGGACGATAACCCAAGATCCTCTAACAGGACCGTTCCGCAATGATCCAACGCCGGGCCGGTAACCAAGCCTGGCTTCATACCGATGAACGTCACCGTAACGTTTGCCCGGACAGCGGCAGAGGCAACGCCTCCCGAATCCGCAGATACGCCGGAGGGTACATCGATCGCTAGGACTGGTCTCGCGCTCTCGTTCATTAAAGTGATCGCGTCGACATAATGTGCCCGCAGTTCACCCCGAAAGCCAATCCCCAGCAAGGCGTCAACTAGCACATCACTATCCATGGCGGCATCGCCCACCTCTTGCGCAAATTGACCTCCCCCCGACAGCCACGCCTCACGATGCAACTGAGCTTCGGCGGATGTGGACGGCGCAATCCCTACGACCTGCACTGCATATCCGTCGCAAAGGGCCAGCCTGGCAAGAGCGTATCCGTCGCCACCGTTGTTTCCTGCTCCGCAAAAAATCGTGAGCGACCGGGCGGTCGGCCAGCACTGACGCAGTCTTAAAAGAGCTCGGCGAGCGGCCTTCGTCATCAGCGAGCCGGGCTCATCGATTCGGGCGAGCGCCTGTGCCTCGATTTCACGGATCTGCTCGATACGGTAAACGGGGCATGCGATTTCTCTCATAAGGCTATGATACCGCGATGAATCACGATGCCTCTGACCTACCGCATGATCTTCTTGATCAGATCCGATCCTGGGCCGCCGCGCTCGGGTTCACTGGACTGGGAGTCAGCGACGCAAGCTTTCCCGCAGCCGCGTCAGCTTTAGAGCAATGGTTGGCAAAAGGTTGGCACGGAGAGATGGATTTCATGTCACGCCACGCCTCTCTTCGCGCTGACCCCGGCGCCCTTCTCCCCGGGGTACGCCGGATCATCAGTGTTCGTATGCATTACTGGCCGACCGAGGCTAGACCGGCAGAGCAGGTGCTCGAGGATCCAGACATGGCCTATATCGCCCGTTACGCCCTCGGTCGCGACTATCATCGCGCCCTTCGTCGACGCCTTCAGCAGCTCGCCGATAAGATTACCGAACAGGTCGGGGCGTTTCGATACCGCGCCTTTGTGGACAGTGCTCCGGTAATGGAGAAGCCGATCGCTCAAGCCGCCGGGCTAGGCTGGGTGGGCAAGCACACGAATTTGATTCACCCAAAAGAGGGATCCTGGTTCTTCCTGGGAGAACTCTTCACTGATCTACCCTTACCCCTCTCCAAACCGGGAACAGACCATTGCGGAACCTGTTCCCGATGCGCCGAAGCCTGTCCAACGGGCGCTCTCGATACCCCCTATCAACTGGACGCCCGGCGATGCATCGCTTATCTCACCATTGAGCACAAGACGGCAATCCCAGAAGACCTCAGGCCCATGATCGGTAATCGAATATTCGGCTGCGATGACTGTCAAATCGTTTGTCCTCATAATCGAGAACCGTTCCCGGGCGAAGATTTATTCAAGTCCCGATACGCCCTGGACGCCTCTTCATTGAGCGAGTTGTTCTCGTGGAGTCCCGAGGAATTTGAGACGCGAACCAGCGGCAGCGCGATCCGGCGACTCGGGTACGAGCGCTGGATGCGTAATATCGCTGTTGCAATCGGTAACAGCACGCCCGCGCAGTCGAAGGTTGCTCTATTGACCGCCCGGTTAGGACAAGTGACCGACATGGTGGATGAGCATATCGAGTGGGCGCTCGATCGTCAGCGCGCGGGTCTTGGCATTCGATAACTGCGAGCTATCCCGCGCCAGACGGGGATCTGGCGCGTTCCACCTACTGTGGAAGCTCGTCGCGAAAGAAATGCGTCCGGTAGAACCTAAGCTCCTCTATGGAGTCCAGTACATCGTTCAGCGCGCGGTGGCCACCACTCTTCGTGTACCCACCCACAAGATCCGGGCGCCATCGGGCAGCTAACTCTTTGACGCTACTAACATCCAGATTACGGTAGTGGAAAAATTTCTCCAAACGCGGCATGTGGCGCGCCAGAAACCGGCGATCCTGGCAGATACTGTTCCCGCACAGCGGCGACGCCCCTGGCGATACAAATTTCGAAAGGAACGCGAGGGTCTCCTCTTCTGCCTGAATTTCTGAATAACTCGAGGCCGCTACGCGGGAGATAAGGCCTGTGGCTGAGTGGGTTTTCTGATTCCACTCATCCATACCGGCCATGGTCTCCTCGGATTGGTGAATGGCCAGTACAGGCCCCTCACCGAGAATCTCGAGCTCTGCGTTGGTGACCACCGTCGCGATTTCGATAATCCTGTCGCTATCGGGCTCGAGCCCCGTCATTTCGAGGTCGAGCCAAACTAGATGAGATGGATTCTGGGTCACCGCCAGCCCATCGTCGGATGAGAGGGGGTCAGTCGTCTTTGCCGACCGCCTTCATACTGAGACGAATTCGGCCTTGCTTGTCGACTTCCAGGACTTTCACCTTGACCACGTCCCCTTCTGCCAGTTTGTCACTGACGTTCGCAACGCGCTCATCGGATATTTGAGAGATATGGACCAGACCGTCCTTTCCCGGAAGGATGTTAACAAACGCGCCAAAGTCCATCAGTCGCACAACCTTGCCTTCATATACCGTGCCCGCTTCGACTTCAGCAGTAATTTGCTCAATTCGTCTGCGCGCCTCTTCCGCGGCCGAAAGATCTGAGGTTGCGATTTTGATCGTTCCGTCATCTTCGATATCGATCGCTGCCCCCGTCGCCTCCGAAATCGCGCGAATCGTCACACCGCCCTTGCCGATCACATCGCGAATCTTATCGGTGGGAATCGACATCGTCGTGATGCGC
>RGTL01000078.1 GCA_010025385.1 Gammaproteobacteria bacterium
TTCGAATACTTGATCCTACGATCTCTGTCGATTTTTACCGAGCGGACACCGATGAGATCGGGGCGGGAGATACCTGGTGCGTCATTTCGGGCCCGGCTCGAAGCATATTAACCGGGGAGCGAAGCGCTCTGAACTTTGCGCAGCTCCTGTCCGGTACCGCGACGGCCACCCGTGCAATGGTTAGGGCGATTGCCGGCACCAAGGCCGTCCTTTTGGATACCCGCAAGACGATCCCGGGCCTGCGGCTCGCGCAGAAATACGCGGTGCGGTGCGGCGGCGCATCGAACCACCGCATCGGTCTTTACGACGGCATCCTTATCAAAGAGAACCATATTCGGGCTGCGGGATCCATCGGGGCCGCGGTAAGCGCTGCGTTGACACAAAGCAAGGCGTGCAAATTCATCGAAGTCGAGGTTGAAAATCTCGACGAGCTTAAGGAGGCGCTCGCGGCCGGCGCGCCGCGGATTCTCCTTGATAACTTCTCTTTGGATGAAATGCGGGCGGCTGTTCAGCTTACGAAGGGGCAAGCCCAACTTGAGGCATCAGGCGGTGTGACTATCGACTCCATACGGGAAATTGCCGCAACGGGGGTCGATTTTGTTTCCTGCGGGCAAATCACCAAGGATGTCCGCGCTACCGATCTTAGCCTTCAGTTCGCCTTCGGGAGCGATGCCTCCAACCACTGATTCAGTTGTTCAGCAGTTACAGGCCCCACATGAGATTTGCGCAGCTCGCCGTCTGGCGAAAGCAGGAACGTGGAGGGCAATCCCTTCAGCGGCTCGAGCGGGATGATCGGCTCATCGCCAATCAAGAGAATGGGGTAATTAATCTTGAGCTCTTGCGCAAACGAGCGAATCTGCTCAATGGGCGTTTTTTCAAAGGCAATGCCAAGAATCTCCACCGTCTCTTGATGCCTTTCACGAAACGCGATCAACTCCGGGATTTCTCGAACACACGGGCCGCACCAAGTGGCCCAAAAGTTCACCACCACCCAACGACCGCGATAGTCCGATGCCGAGCGGGTCTCGCCTATCAGATCGGTTAGCGTGAAATCAACGACAACCGGCGGCGTCTCGCCAGCAACGCTTTTGCCCGCTCCCCAACACAGCATCACGACCCCGAGAAGCAAACGGATTCTTTTATCAACCCGCCAGACCCCAAAAAAGGTTCGATCAGACACGCCCGCCCTCCTTATTGCGATCTGACGACTCGTTTTCAAGCTCGTCCTCCTTATCCGCTCCACACAGAACCGTCATTGATTTGTACCTCCAAATCGCCAGCCATCATCCAAGCGCCCGAAAGATTCGCACCGCTCAGGTCCGCGCCGTCCAATACGGCAAAACGTAGATCGGCGTTCGACAGTACCGCATAAGCAAGGCGAGCGCCGCGCAAATCGGCCCGCCGCAAAATCGCGTTATCCAATCGAGCGCGAGGATCGTAAAGACAGGTCAGCTCCTTTACCTTCTGACGCTCTTCGCTTGTAAATGTTGTGGCATAAGCCATCTGATGAAAAAACTTGCTCACGCGAGGGTGACTCTGCAGAGCCAGGTCCGCTTGGCAGAGAATGGCATCGGTAAGATTCGCGCCGATCAAGCACGCTCGACTCAGTCGCGCGCCGGTCAGATCAGCGCCAGACAGGTCCACACCGCTTAGATTTGCATCCTCGAGATTCGCATACGCCAAATTCGCTCCCGATAGCGACGCTTCTCTGAGATCAAGATCTGAAAGATCGGCACCCTCGAGGTTGCTACCCCTCTCGACTGGCGTTTCGATCGATTTCAGATTTCGCTGCTGTGGCATGAGAGAATCCCTTAAGGGGCGGCATGCGCTAGGCATCTATCCAAACGCCAGACCAAACGCCAGATTGCAAACAAAGTCGTGCAGAATATATTGGAGCCGATCCAGCGAATGTACACCTATTCAACTAAGATGAAACGGCGATGACGCGTTTCTTTAAATCCAGTATGCTTTGCATTAAAGTATCTGGCTGAGTGCATTTTAAATTCAGAATGTTCTGATATACGAGGTTGCGGTAATGAAACGAACAGCGGCCACCTTGCTTGGAATTTTGTCGCTTGTCTCAATTGCGTTTGCGGATGGTCCTCCTGCGGGAGGAGACGCGGAAGCATGGTGTGAAGCAAATCAAAATGCATGCGTGACCTGGTGCGAGTCTCATCCAGATCACGAGATTTGCAAAGAGCCGGAGTGTGATTAGCGCACTGATCTGAGTGGGGCCCTCGTAAGGCTACAGAGTCGAAGTTTTAAGGCCCCATGTGTACTCGATGTTGCAAACAAAACCATAGGAGAATCACTTTGAAAACGATGAAAATAATTGTTGGAGGCATGCTGAGCATCGCCCTTTTGGGACCGGTCTCTGCCGATAACAAACCGGTAGGCATCTGGGGTGACCAGATGGCCGTGAGCGTGAAGCACAACGGCAAGGCGACGGACATTACCCGAAATCAGGACAACGGCAATACCGTCAATCCGGCCTTTGCAAAAACATCACGCCCGTGCCCGCCCTTTTGCATTCAGCCGTCTGTGCTGGCACCGGGTGTTGAGACGATCGCCGAGCGCGAGCTGATGGATTACGCCGCAAAAATGAGCAACGGTGACTCCTCAATCGTCGTCATTGACTCACGCACGCCAGACTGGGTGGCCAAAGGCACCATCCCAAGCGCAATTAACGTCCCATGGACAAAACTGAACCCGGCCAAAGGCGCGACGCCTATCGATATTGCCGAGATCATGCAGTCCGTCTTTAACGTTAAGGAAAGCGAAGGGCTGTTTGACTTCTCGGAAGCCAAAACCGCCGTCATGTTCTGCAATGGCATGTGGTGTGGTCAGTCACCGAACAATATCGCGAACCTTCTGAAGTTCGGATACCCAGCTCACAAAATTAAATGGTATCGAGGCGGTATGCAGGATTGGGAGATCCTAGGTCTGAGCACTGCAAAGCCGTAAGCGCGCAGCAAAACAAAACAAAAAAGCGGGGCTCTTGCCCCGCTTTTTTATAGCTTAAAAATACTCCGGCCTTAGTTTTAAGGTGCCAGCCAAATAAGCGAAGCCATTCGACCGCAGGTGCCCTGCCGCCTGTAGGAAAACCATCGCCTGGCATCGCTATAGGTGCACAGGTTGCTGGCCGCGACGAACCCCACGCCTGCTCTTCGTAATCGCGATACGATCAATCCAGGCAGGTCTGCGAGAAATCTATCCTTAGAAGGCGCAAAATACTTCTCATCTGTCGGGTCCTGCACCAGCTGGTGTTTTACCTCTTCCCCGATCTCAAAATAGTTGGGTCCGATAGTCGGCCCTACCCAGGCGAGAAGATCGCCGGGACTTGCCGGAACAGCCTTCACGCCCTGCTCCACAATGCCCCCAGCCACGCCCCGCCAGCCGCCGTGCAAGAGCCCAACGAACTGACCCGAGCGGTCCGTCAGAAAGATTGGCGCACAGTCAGCGGTCAATACGGCGGCCACCATCCCTTTTTTTGTGGTGAATGCCCCATCCGCTGAATGGGCCGACGGACCAGAATCAATATTGATTACGGTCGTGCCATGAACTTGATCCAACCAAACCGGCTGCTCCGGAAGCGAAAGATCAGCCATCAAATCGGCTCTATATTGGCTGACCCGATCCGGCTCATCCTCCACGTGCTCGGCAAGGTTAATGCCGTCATAAGGGCGTTCGGGCGCACGAGCGCCACGCTCAGTGGTAAACGCGCGCACCCAGCGAGGCGCTGGCCAATGTGGTGAAACCCATTGAAAGGACTCTGCGGTCATTTTTGAACCCCACTGTCCCGCCGCAACACGGTCAACAGGCCGTCAAAGTCCGCAGGGGGTGGACTAACCCAACTGAGCAGCTCACCGGTCACAGGATGTGTGAAGCCCAGCATCGTAGCGTGCAGCGCCTGGCGCCTGAACGCGGAGAGGGTTTCCATCACGTTCGCCGATGCCCCCGAGGGAAACCGGACGCGATCGCCATAAATAGGGTCACCGACAAGAGGGAATCCTAGATGCGCCATGTGCACTCGAATCTGATGGGTGCGACCCGAATGTAACTTCAACGCAAGGTAGGTATGCGCATGGAAGCGCTCGAGAATCCGATAGTCGGTTAGTGCTGGCTTGCCCTGGTCCGTGACCGCCATCTTGATTCGGTCTCGTGGATGACGTCCGATCGGCGCATCAACACGTCCACCGCTGATCGGCGTACCGTTCACCACTGAGAGGTACTCCCGTTGTACGTCGCGATGTTCCAGCGCCCGAATCAGCGCCCCACGCGCTGCTTCAGTCAACGCAACCACTAAAAGTCCACTCGTATCCTTATCGAGTCGATGAACCACTCCGGCGCGCGGCAGTTGGGCGGTCTGCGGGTAGCGATGAAGAATGCCGTTGGCCAATGTACCCGTTGAGTTGCCCGCGCCCGGATGAACAACCAGGCCTGCCGGTTTGTCGATGACCACGACATGGTCGTCTTCAAACACCACCGACAACGGAACCGGTTGAGGCACCCAACTCGACGGCTCGACGACAGGAAGGTCGAGCGTCAGTATTTCGCCACCACGCACAGGGAGTCGGCCATGGGGGACCGAGTTGTTAAGCAAAATCCGGCCTTCCTTTAGCCAAACCTGAAGCTGCGAGCGCGAATAAGGTGGGAACACCTCCGGCAGCACCTTGTCCAGACGATCCCCCGCTGATGACTCGGGCACCGCTCCGGCGATAATCTCCTCTGCTTCCTCCATCTTGTTCCGAGGACCTTTCTTATTAACAAGTGGTCCGAAAGTATAATAGTCGCATGCTAAGTCGTGCCTACCAAAAGGCCGAAGCCCTGCTTCGGTTCGCCTGGCGCATTGCCATAATCGGGGCGCTAGCCGGCTGCTCCGTGCTGGAAGTACAGGACGAGACCGCAGGCTGGACCGCCGATGAATTTCTGGACGAAGGGCAGAAGCACATGGCGGCGAGCGATTGGCCAAGCGCTATTGCAACCTACCGAAAAATGTTAGGCCGTTTTCCATATGGCCAAAATGCAGAACAGGCACAACTGGATATGGCCTACGCCTATCTGAAAAATGACGACCGCGCCCTTGCGGTATCCGGGGCTGACCAGTTCATCCGGATGCATCCCACGCATCCCAACGTGGATTACGCCTTTTATCTTAAGGGACTCGCCCTGTTTAGACCGCCAGAGGGCTGGATCGACACCCTATCTGGCGTGAATCCCGCGAGCAACGATATCGCGCCGATTCAAGAAGCGTTTCTGGCCTATCAGGAATTGATCACCCGCTTTCCGGACAGTCGGTATACCCCGGACGCTCGAAGGCGCCTGATCTACATCGTCAATGTACTGGCCACCCATGATGTTCAGGTCGCCAGTTATTACTACGGCCTGGGAGCCGATGTCGCGGCCGTCAATCGTGCCCGGAGCGTGCTGGAAACCTATCCAAGCTCTTCAGCGGTCGAGGACGCATTGGGCATCATGATGAAAGCCTACGCCCGAATGGGCCTGGCTGATTTACGCGACGACACGGCTCGCGTGCTTCGACTCAACTTCCCAGAGAGTCGCTATCTCAATTGAAGCCAGAGGTAATCGGATAGCGGCGATCCCGGCCAAACGCCCGACGACTGATTCGAACACCCGGTGGGGCCTGTCGTCGCTTGTATTCGTTTCTGACTACCATTCGGGTAACTCGGGCAACGACCTGCGGATCAAATCCCTTCGCCGAAATTTCGGTCGGGGAGAGATCTCTCTCAATAAAGTCTTCAAGGATCGGATCGAGGATTTCATAGGGCGGTAGGCTGTCGGTATCTTCTTGATCAGGCGCCAACTCTGCCGAGGGCGCGCGCGTGATGACTCGCTCAGGAATAACCCGGGACTGTTCGTTGCGATACCGAGCAAGATCATAAACAAGCGTCTTGGGGACATCTTTAATCACGGCAAAACCTCCAGCCATGTCGCCATACAACGTGGCATAACCCACCGCCATTTCGCTCTTATTGCCAGTGGTAAGAACAAGCTTACCTGTCTTGTTTGAGATAGCCATCAGAAGGTTGCCTCTGATGCGGGCCTGAAGGTTTTCTTCCGTTGCATCCTTCGGCAGATCTCTAAACAACGGTTCGAGCTCCAGCCGATACGCCTCGGCGAGTGTGTCAATTGCAATCACATCGTAGGTGACCGCCAACGCCTCTGCTTCTGCCTTGGCATCAATAATGCTGATGTCACGGGTATAGCGCGAAGGCATTAAAACCGCATGCACATTCTCCGCACCGAGGGCATCTGACGCTATGGCCAACGTGAGTGCGGAGTCGATCCCCCCGGATAGGCCCAGTACTGCGCCACGAAATCCGTTCTTTTGAATGTAGTCCCGAACACCGGTCTTTAGCGCCGCATAAACGCTCTCCGCACGAGGAGGCAAGGGCGTTATCTGCGCGTTTTGCGCGACTCCCAACCTCCCCAGTTCAACCCTCCGCAGCTCTTCGGTAAAAAATGCACCGCGGTATACAGGATGACCTTGGGCGTCGCAAACAAATGAGCCGCCGTCAAAAACCAGCTCATCCTGACCGCCCACCAGATTCACGTAAACAATGGGCACGCCCGCTTCGCGAGAGCGCTGTCCCACCACGCGCTCCTCTCGCTCTCTTGCCTTGTCCATGTCATACGGGGACGCATTCAGGTTGAAAATGACCTCGGCGCCTGCGCTCACACTATCTGCCGCTGGCCCGGTATGCCAAATATCCTCACAAATCGTGAGCCCAACCGAAACGCCATCTATGTCCACCACACAAGGGGTCGCACCTGCAGCAAAGTATCGCTTCTCATCGAATACACCAAAGTTGGGTAACTCCCGTTTGTGATAGGTCGCAACGACTTTACCCTGATGCAACACGCTGGCAGCGTTGTAAAGCGAATCAGATTCTCGAATGGGATGACCAACAACCACGAAAATATCGCCAGTCGATGCCGTCAGACGACGCATGGCTTGTTCGGTTTCATCCAGAAAATCAGAGCGCAACAACAGATCTTCGGGGGGATAGCCCGTAATCGCCAGCTCGGGGAAAACAATGGCACGACACCCAAGTTTTGTTTGGGCTTCGTCAACTGCGCGCAGGATCTTCTGAAGATTCGCCTCGACATCTCCCACGGTAAAATTAAGCTGCGCGATTGCGACTGATAGCGACATCATTTCAGGCCAATAATTTGTCAAACGAACACACGAGCGATGCGACGAGCGCTAATGATAAAGGGGCGCGTGTCGTCTTAACAACAAATGCCAGGATGGATCAGATTGATCCGGATGCCTGGAATTGCATGGTATCGGATGATGATCCCAGTTTACGTCATGAGTTTCTGAAGGCGCTGGAGTCGAGTGAAAGCTGTTCGCGCGAGACCGGATGGATACCGTGCCACATTACCGCCACCCGTGACGATGTTCTTTTAGGCGGGGCGCCCTGCTACCTAAAAACCCATTCCTACGGCGAGTTTGTCTTTGACTGGGCGTGGGCAAATGCCTATGAGCGGGCCGGGCTGGCCTATTACCCAAAGCTGCTCATTGCCTCACCTTTTACTCCCGTCTCGGGTCAACGCATCCTCTGTCGCCCGGATGTAGATGGCGTAGAGATCCGCAAGCAAATCGCCTCAGCCCTGCCGATCATTGCAAAAAAACTCAATGCGTCATCCGTGCATTGCATTTTCTGCCAACCCTCTGATCTTGAGGCGCTGAATGCCTCTGGATTTGTGCCTCGAGAGGGACGTCAGTTCCACTGGCACAATGCAGCTTACACGTGCTTTGACGATTTTCTCGGCGCCCTGTCCTCCAAAAAGAGAAAGAACATTGCTCGAGAGCGACGACGCGTCACAGACCAGGGGATGGCCATGCACTGGGTACCCGGAAACGCAATTGAGCCTCATCATATCGATCTACTCTACGCGTGTTATCGGAATACGATCGCAGAACACGGCTCTTACGCGTACTTGAACCCTCGGTTCTTTGAGCATCTGGTGCGCGACCTGCCCGCAGCGGTGCAGCTTTTAATTGCATCGCGAAACCATCTTGATATTGCGTGCGGGTTTTTTCTTCGGGGCAAAAATGCGCTGTACGGACGGTACTGGGGATCACTTGAACATGTTCCAGATCTTCATTTTGAGGTCTGCTATTACTCGCCA
>RGTL01000079.1 GCA_010025385.1 Gammaproteobacteria bacterium
TCAAGCTGGGGCACCGCCTCGAACAAGTCCGCTACCCAGCCGTAATCTGAGACCTGAAAAATGGGCGCTTCCTCATCTTTATTAATGGCTACAATCACCTTGGAGTCCTTCATGCCCGCCAGATGCTGTATCGCGCCTGAGATTCCCACGGCGATGTACACATTGGGCGCGACGACTTTACCCGTTTGACCCACCTGATAATCGTTCGGGACGTAGCCCGCATCGACGGCTGCGCGCGAGGCGCCGACCGCAGCGCCCATCTTATCGGCCAACTTCTCGAGCATGGCAAAGTTTTCCGAACTCTGCATGCCTCGACCGCCGGAGACAATGATATCCGCCGTGGTCAACTCCGGCCGCTCCGATCGAGTCAGCTCTTCGCCCACAAATTTTGACAAGCCGGCGTCGCCCCCACCCGTCACGGGCTCAACCGTCGCACTTCCCCCCTGCCCGGCCGGATCAAACGCGGTGGTACGCACGGTGATCAGTTTCAGGGCATCGTGGGATTTGACTGTGGCCATTGCATTTCCCGCATAGATCGGCCGAGTGAAGGTATCGACCCCCTCAATCCCGCTGATATCCGAAATCTGCTGAACGTCCAGCAACGCCGAGGCCCTAGGCAAGATACTCTTGCCGTAAGTGGTTGCGGGCGCCAGCACGTGCGAATACTCTGAAGCTAACGCCTGAATGAGTGGTGCGATATTCTCTGCAAGACCGTCCGCGAAAGCAGCGTCGTCCGCCACACGGACACGTCTGACGCCCGCGACCGCCGCCGCTTCTTGGGCAACGGCGTCACATCCAGCTCCCGCAATCAAGATGTCGACGTCTGATCCAAGTTGGGCGGCCGCCGTCACCGTATTTAGCGTAGACGGACGTAGCGCCTTATTGTCATGTTCACCGATTACTAAGATCGCCATTAGATCACCTTTGCCTCATTTTTTAATTTGTCGACCAGCTCCTCTGCGCTCGATACCTTGACCCCAGCGGCGCGGGCAGGCGGCTCCACCACGCGGATCACCTCGATCCGCGGCGTCACATCCACGCCAAGATCAGCAGGGCTCACAATGTCCAGGGGCTTTTTCTTTGCCTTCATGATGTTTGGCAAGGAAGCGTATCTTGGCTCGTTTAGCCGTAGATCAACCGTGATGACGCAGGGCGGGACCAACTCCACGTTTTCAAGTCCACCATCCACCTCTCGAGTGACCTGAACAACATTACTCTCTACATTCAAACGCGACACGAACGTTCCGATCGACCAATTTAACAGGGCTGCAAGCATTTGGCCGGTCTGGTTATTGTCTCCATCGATGGCCTGCTTACCCAAGATCACAAGACCCGGGCCCTCTTGATCCGTTACCGCTTTCAGCAGCTTGGCTACACCTAGCGGTTCCGGAGCCGGGTCGGTTTCGACCAAAATCGCCCTGTCGGCGCCCATGGCAAGCGCGGTTCGGAGGGTTTCCTGACTCTGGGCGGGGCCTACCGCAACCGCAATCACCTCTTCGGCTTTTCCACCCTCTCGCAATCGGATTGCCTCTTCAACGGCTATCTCGCAAAAGGGGTTCATCGCCATCTTTACGTTGTTCAACTCGACGCCGCTCTGATCCGTTTTGACCCGGACCTTGATATTGGCGTCGATCACACGCTTGATGGGAACAAGTACCTTCATCTATCTACCTCTTACCTTCGGATACGAGCCCGCGACGGGCTTCTGATAATGCCTAAATCCAGATGCTGTATTGTATTTTCGAGCGCACACTTCGTCTACAATCCGCGCTTCATGCGACTGTCGCTAGAGCCGAATTTTAGAGGTATTTCTGATCAACCGGGATCAACGCCATGGTTTCTGTCGAGCCTGACTATCCACATGTCGCCCTCTTGGAATTGGCGTGAGTGTCCCGAATCGATAATTACGTGCTGGAGATCATGGGGTGACTCTTTATGAATGAGCCAAATCGTCGTCAGAGAGGTAATGCGCGCGCCGAACGTCGTGCCAAACGCGAGCGCTCCTCGCGACCCAGCATTCCCTACATCACCCGTCGAATTCCGGTTTTTGAGCTAGCGAGCGACGAACTCTTATCGTTGATCGAAAATAACGCCGAGACCTTGCTTGAGCAGACCGGCATCGATTTTCGCGATGATCCGGACGCGGTAGAACTTTTCAAGAGCGCAGGCGCCCACATCGATGGTGAGCGGATACGGTTTCCCAGGGGCATGTGCCGTGAAATCATCCAAAAGACCGCGCCGGCCCAGTTTACGCAGTACGCGCGAAATCGAGATCGTAATGTCATTATTGGCGGTGACCACTGTGTCTTGGTGCCCGCCTACGGCTCTCCTTTTGTGCATGATCTGGACAAGGGCCGACGCTACGCGACCCTGGCTGATTTTGAGAATTTCACCAAGCTCGCCTACCTGACCCCGGCTCTTCATCACTCGGGAGGCACGCTGTGCGAGCCTGTCGACATTCCTGTCAACAAGCGCCACCTGGACATGATCTTCAGTCATCTCCGATGGTCTGACAAACCCTTCATGGGTTCCGTGACGCATCCCACCCGGGCGCAGGACACCGTCGACATGGCCAAGATCGTATTCGGAGAAGCCTTCGTTGATGAACACTGCGTCATCACGAGCCTAATCAATGCCAACTCGCCGATGACCTTTGACGCGACGATGCTCGGGGCCGCACGGGTTTATGCCGAAAACAATCAGGCCACGGTGATTTCGCCTTTTATCCTGGCCGGCGCGATGTCTCCCGTCACCGTAGTGGGCACCTGCACGCAAATTCTGGCCGAGGCCATGGCCGGAATTGCCTTCACACAACTCGTGCGACCCGGAGCGCCAGTCATCTTCGGAACCTTCTCAAGCGCAGTCTCGATGCAATCGGGTGCCCCTACCTTTGGAACGCCCGAGCCATCGATGGTTATTTATATATGTGCAGCGCTGGCTCGCCGCCTTGGAGTGCCCTTTCGCAGCGGTGGCGGTCTTTGTGCCTCGAAACTCCCGGACGCCCAGGCGGCCTATGAATCGGCCAACACCCTGCAAAGCGCTGCTCTCGCCGGCGTGAATTTCATGCTCCATACAGCCGGCTGGCTTGAGGGCGGTCTGGCGATGGGTTATGAGAAATTTATTCTCGACTCGGATCAGGCCGGCATGATTGAGGTTCTGCTGGCGGGCGTGGACGATTCTGAAAATGGCCAGGCTATGGAAGCCCTGGCGACCGTGGGTCCCGGCAATCATTTCCTGGGCTGCGCTCATACTCAGGCTAACTTTGAGACGGCTTTCTATCGATCAACGACAGCCGATAACAATAGTTTCGAGCAATGGCAGTCCGAAGGCTCGCTCGATGCCGCTCAGCGCGCAAACAAGACATGGAAGCGTATGCTCCAAGAGTATGAAGCGCCTCCTATTGATGATTCCACGCTGGAAGCGCTACAAGGCTTTATTGCAGAAAAGAAAAGCGCGGTTCCGGACTCCAACGTGTAGGGAGAGCTTCCGGTAGCGCCCGCATCGATCAAGCGAACTCGACGATCACGCGCCTATTCAGTTTTCCTTTCTTTTCAATTTTTGCGATCCTGACGGCGCCAATCTCGCCCGAGCTTCGGACGTGGGTTCCGCCGCAGGGCTGCCTGTCTATCCCATCAAAATCGATAAGCCGCACCCGGCCTTGTCCCTCAGGCGGGCTCACAGACAGCGTTCGAACCAATTCCGGCTGGCTCTGCATCTCGGCATCTGTGATCCACTGGATGGTCATCGGCCGGTCTTTCTGAATCACCTCATTTAATTGCGCGTTTAACGATTCCTTATCCGGAGGCGTCGGCATGTCGAAGTCGAGTCGGGCACGGCCATCGCTCACCGATCCCCCCGTAACGGGCGCATCGATGATGGCGCACAACATGTGCATACAGGAGTGCATGCGCATTAGCCGATAACGTCGATCCCAATCAATCCGCGCAACGACCGACTGGCCCACACGAAGACCATGAGAATTCGGATCGACGACATGAACCGGCGCACCCGTTTCCCGGTCCGCTACAGTATCAGTCACCTCAATCTGACGGCCATCCTCGCAAATCAGCCGGCCGATGTCACCGGGCTGTCCGCCACCCTGGCAGTAGAAGACGCTCTGATCAAGGAGCACACCCAACTCGCTCACGGCCAGCACCGTCGACTCGCACTCGGTGAGATAACCATCCTCTTGATAAAGCTTAACGGTCATTGATACGGTTAATTTTTGACGGCCAAGCGCCTGATCACATCTTTACGCGCTCTGATTTCGGGTCATAAAGCGGCGAAAGGCTCGCCTTTGCCGCAATGCGCTCTCCGGCAATTTCTATTTCCCAGCACCCTTCGTTTATGAACTGGCGATCGACGCCCTCGGCATGCTCGACGTATCCCAATCCCACGCAACCCCCGAGAGTGTGGCCATACATCCCCGATGTAGTCCGCCCCACGCGTTTGCCATCACGCCAGATGGGTTCTTCGTGGTATAGCATCTTCTCGGGATCCTCGAGGAGAAACTGAGTCATCCGACGCGTCAGTGGTTTATCCGCTAGGTTTAAAAGCGCGTCACGGCCGCGAAAGCCGCCGGCCTTATCCCAACTGACAGCGAAGCCAAGTCCGGCTGCGAGCGGATCATCCTCTGGCCCAATGTCATGACCCCAATGCCGATAGGCTTTCTCGATTCGCAGGCTGTTTAAGGCGTGGAGCCCGGCCGGCGCCAATGCGACGCCCTCGCCCGCCTCAAACAGGCGATCGAATACCCCCAGGGCAAAATCGCTTGGGATATATAACTCCCAACCTAACTCCCCAACGTAGGAGATTCGACTGGCCCGGACAATCGCATAGCCCAGTTCTATCTCGCGCGAACAGCCAAAAGGAAACGCCTCATTACTGAGATCGGCCGGGGTCAGCATCTGAAGTAAATCCCGCGAGCGCGGCCCCATAACACTCAAAACGCCGTAGGCGGCAGTCATATCGGTCAGCCAGGCTTTTTCAGATGCCTGGATACTGCTACGCAACCAGTGAAAATCCCGAGTCTGCGAGGCTCCCGCTGTCACCACCAGATACTCCTCCTCTGATATGCGGGTTACCGTGAGATCTGCTTCGATACCCCCCTGATCATTTAGCCACTGCGTGTACACAACCCGGCCCTGGTCGACATCAACCTCGTTCGCGCTCACCCGATTGAGCACCTGTCGGGCATCAGCCCCTTGAAGCAGAAATTTTCCGAAGGAGCTCATGTCAAAAACCCCCACTGACTCCCTGACCGCTTGATGCTCGGCCGCTGAATAACCAAACCAGTTCTGCTTGCCGTAGGAATACTGATATTCCGGCGTGACGCCCTTCGGGCCGAACCAGTTTGCCCGCTCCCAGCCCGCTGTTTCCCCAAAGCACGCGCCGC
This sequence comes from Gammaproteobacteria bacterium, assembly GCA_010025385.1. Taxonomy (GTDB): domain Bacteria; phylum Pseudomonadota; class Gammaproteobacteria; order Arenicellales; family UBA868; genus UBA868. The sequence goes on from RGTL01000079.1 coordinate 5,396, forward strand.
TCTTCTCAAGCCTTAGGTGGAACGGTGATGTCCGCGCGCCTCTCGCACTTTCCGGTTGCCGGAATGGCCAATGCATCGCGTAGAGCAGGCCAAGCGCCTCAACCGTGCGATCGTGGAGATAGTTACGATTCTTTTGAAAAGGCATCATGCGCCTAATATCCACATCCCAAAGGTCCATGGGCGGCTGACCGTTCACAATCCACTCTGCCAGAACCTTGCCCGCACCGCCTGCCGACTGAATGCCGATAGAGTTGAATCCCGCGGCGACGAAAAAATTAGGGACCTCGGGGGATGGGCCCAGAAGATATCGATTGTCCGGCGTAAAACTCTCCGGTCCGTTAAAGAAGATCTTGATTCCGGTCTGCCCCAAGACGGGGATTCGCTCAACCGCATGCGCGAGCGGAATCTCGATCTGCTCGACATCCTCTGGCAGCGTGCCAAACTCGAAGTCTTCAGGAATACCTTTCATCCCCCAGGGTTTAGCGACCGGCTCAAACATTCCTACCATTAGCTTGCCGGCGTCCTCTTTGTAGTAATTACATACTGAGGGCTCACGAACGACCGGCAGATTGCGCGGTAGATCCGGAATAGGCTCGGTGACCACATAAAAATGCTCGGCCGCATGAAGCGGAACCGACACGCCCGCCATCTCGCCGACCCCCCGTCCCCACATTCCAGCGCAATTGACCACAACGTCGCAGGCGATTCTTCCGCGGTCTGTGATCACCGCACTGATTCGCCCACCGGTCTTCTCAAAAGAGAGAACAGGCGTCTTTTCCAGAATTCGTACGCCTTTATCGCGCGCGCCTCGGGCAAGCGCCTGTGTGGTATCTGTTGGATTAGTCTGCCCGTCTCGAGGCAGATATACCGCACCCACCAGGTCCTTTGTGGACATGATCGGATAAAGCTCGAGCGCTTCCTGAGGCGAAATCACCTCGACCTCCAAACCAAAGCAGCTGGCCATCGAGGCCCCGCGTTTGAGCTCTTCGAAACGCTCGGCGTCTGTGGCGAGGCTCAGCGATCCCGTTTGTCGGAATCCAGTAGCCTGGCCGGTGATCTTTTCAAGATTTTCATAAAGATCGGTCGTGTACTGCGCCAACCGAGTCAGGTTATGGGTAGCCCGCAGTTGTCCCACGAGTCCTGCGGCATGCCAGGTGGTGCCGCTGGTGAGCGCTTTTCGCTCGAGCAACACCACGTCCGTCCAGCCCAATTCGGCTAGGTGATAGGCCACGCTACACCCGACAACCCCGCCCCCGATGATGACGACCTGTGCTCTCTCCGGACACTCCTTTGACATAACTCCCCGCTGGTTCGACCGCTGAAAGAAATAAACGAACGTGGCCCACGAGTGTAGAAATACCGGTCGCAGCAGGTCAAGTGCAATCGCAATAATCGGGTTGCTCTTGCCCGGCCAAGCGCCTAGTCTCTTAGCCCATGTCAAAGAGTCCATCAAATCGCGAGCTGGATTACCAACGGGTATCGGCGGCGCTTCAATTTCTTGAGACGCATACTTCAGCCCAACCTAATCTCTCCCAGGTGGCTCATTCCGTCGGATTGAGCCCAGAGCACTTTCAGCGCGTTTTTAAGCGGTGGGTCGGCATCAGCCCGAAGAAATACCTTCAGTCATTGACGCTCGTCCGAGCCCAAGCGAGTCTGCGGGGTGGCACAAACCTTCTGAGTGCAGCGCTTAAAAGCGGGTTGTCGGGTACGGCCCGCCTGCATGACTTGTTCGTCACCTTCCAGGGCATGACCCCAGGTGAATATCAGGCATTGGGTCGGGGACTCGAAATCTCTTACGGTATCTGTCGAAGTCCGTTTGGTTATTGCCTTCTTGGCACGACGAACCGGGGCGTATGCTGGCTTTCCTTTGGGAGCGGTAATCTCTCGCAGGAGCTGACGGCTTTAGAAGCAACATGGCCTCGCGCCACGTTCAGACATGATCCTGATTCCATCGCGCGAATGGGCACGCGAATTTTTCCCGGCAATGGTGAATCTCCGAAGGAGAAAATTCCCCTTCTCGTGAGAGGCACAGACTTTCAGCTGATGGTCTGGCGAGCGCTCCTTGATATTCCTCCCGGACACACCACGACCTATGGCGAGCTGGCCAAGCGAATCAGTAAACCCCGCGCCATCCGGGCGCTGGGAACCGCCGTCGGCCAGAACGCCATTTCGTTTCTGATCCCCTGTCATCGCGTCATTAGAGCCGGAGGTCACTTTGGCCAATACCGCTGGGGCGCGGAGCGGAAGACCCTTATGCTCGAGTGGGAGGCAATCCAGACCTTGTAATTCTTCCAGCCGGCGGATGTTTTAGAACAAGAGGTTCAGCATCACCATCATGATTGCCAGAAACAGTAGCGTCATCACTCCGCCTGCCTTCATGAAATCCACGACGCGATACCCCCCGGGGCCCATGATCAATGCGTTGACCTGATGCGTGGGAATCAGAAACGAGTTTGAGGTGGCGAGCGCAACGGTGAGCGCGAACACAGCAGGATTCGCTCCGGCGCCCACTGCGATGTTGACCGCTAGCGGAACAAGGAGCACCGTAGCCCCGACGTTTGACATCAAAAGCGTAAACGCCGTGGCGAGCACGGCAATGCTTAATTGCAACACCCAAGCAGGCACGTCTCCCAGAAAGAGCAGAGT
>RGTL01000080.1 GCA_010025385.1 Gammaproteobacteria bacterium
GAGACACGCCGGAGGCCATAGCGAGAGCTTCGCCAACCTCGACTACACCGCTGCCCGATCGACCCCCACTGCAGGCGCTAATGGTGAGCGCGATCAGGCTCAGCGCAACCGCGCGCGGGATTGATCTTGGAAGATATCGAGTTTGTCGGATCGAATGTTCAGGTTGAGTCTCATTTTTTTCGTTCATGTCTTTCTCCTTGAATGGGTATTTCAGGCGCCCGGTGGCGCTGGAGAAATCATGATCGACTAGCAAAGAAACGTGAGTGACCGCCGTCACACGGAAAACCACAAGGCGGGACAGCACGTGATCCCCATCACGTTTTGAAGCGTTTTGCTCTAATTATCGGAGGCGGGGATGGGTCTGTTGATCGTTAACGTCAGTGAGAGATTGTGTTGGCTCTGGGCTGGACCAGAACCAGGGCGAGAATCATGACGGTCAGCGAAACCCAAACCCAGGCCGAATGGGACTCTTCATAAATGACGATGCCCCAAAAGACACCGGCAAGGGTGACAAGATAAGCGCACTGGCTCGCAAATACTGGCCCTGATATCACCACCAGGTAATAAAAACCGCCATACGCAATGGCCGTTATCAGCCCCATGGCAATAATGGCCCAACCGGGTGCGGTCATCGGCCAGGGCATCATCACAAACGCATCAGTGAGCCAGACAATCGGGGTGAGCATCAATAATGACGCGATAAACATCCCGCAGACCACCGACATGATGTCCGCATCGGGAGGCATTTTGGCAGCAATTACAAGATTCTCAACGGCATAACAGCCCGCTGCCAGCACCATCACAAAAACCCAAAAGGCCGCAGAAGGCTCCGGCAAACTGGTCTCAGGAAGGACCAGAAAGGCGATGGACAGGATCCCCAAAATCACGCCCAGGACGCGCAATAAAGAAGGCTTTTCGATTCGAAAAAAAGCGGCGCCAACAAAGGTTGTCAGCGGTACGGTAGCAACCGTGATCGATAGCACGCCCGCGCTCACTTGTGAGGCGGCATAAAAATAAAGGGTGCCGGGAATAACCGAGCCGAGCAGGCCGCAAATGAAGTAAAGCTGCAAAAATGCCTTCTCTTTGCGGATAGGTCTGCCGGTCAATGCGCAGAAGACGACAAGACCCACCGCGCTGGTGACGCAGGCCCAATAGTTAATTGAAATAGGATGCATGGCGTCTTCGGTGGACATGCGGGCCAAAGAGAACGATAGACCCCAAAAGACCCCAAGCAATATCAGGATAGTGAAGTGCCAGGCCTTGCTCGCAAAGAAACCGCTAGGGGGTATCGTCATGCTCTTCTCTGACGATGACATGGGAGAGATTGCACGAAGGCCGTTCGGTTTTAAGGCAGGACAAAGGGTAGCATCAGCGGCACCACGGCAATGGCGGCAATGTTTCCAAAGCCCACCATAGCAGCAACCTTTTCCGGCTCCTGACCGTATTGCTCGGCTACGAGATAAACCAATACCGCGGGCGGCAAGATGCTGTAAAGCAGCAGTGGACCAAATTGGTCCGGCGGCAGTTGCAGAAGCGGCTGCACGGCCAGCGCAATAATCAGTCCGGTCAATGGGCAGATTACCGCCCCCAGAAGACCCAGTTTCCAGTCGCTTAGTTTCACATCAACAAGGCGAATGCCGAGGGTGAACAGCATGACAGGGATAAGCGCGTCCCCGAGCATATCGATTGGGGTTGCGACCACCAGAGGGATCGGAATGTTAAAGAGACTGACGATCAAACCGGCCACTGAAGCGAGGATGGTGGGCGATAACACGACGTCACGCCAGTTCACCTCTCGGCCGACGATATAAATTCCAAACGAGAAGTAAAGAAGGTTGGTCACAATCAGCAGTACGACCGCTGGTGCGAGTCCTGCGTCGCCGAAGGCCAGAATGGCCAGAGGTAGGCCCAGGTTGCCACAGTTATTGAACATCATGGGCGGCAAAAAGGTCCGTGGGTCATACCGGAATAAAACCGCTAGCGGCCAGGCCAGAAGGCCGGAGCCGAAAAATACCGCCGCTGCGGCGATCGCGAGGCCTGGATAGCGGGCCAGATCGAAGTCCTGGCTCGACATGACGCTGAAGACCAGCGCCGGTAAAAAGACATTCACGCTCAGAGCATTAATGCCGCCAAGATCGGTGCGTTTTTTGAGGCTATAAAGCGAGCCGAGTCCCGCGACTGCGATCACGGGGATCATGACCTCAAGAATGCGAATAATCATAGACACAGAGCCTGCGGTTTCGGCTCGGCAGGGGCAGGAATTAGGTAGACTTTATTTTCTCAGAACGTGAGCGAAATTACTCTTAAAAAAGATTCTTAATGCGCCGCTGGCTACAAGATGCGCGCCCCTTTAAATCGATCGCCGTCTTTGAGCTATGAATTCAATTGAAGTCTTTTTGATCGCCGGGGCGGTGTTTCTTCTTGGCGGAACGGTCAAGGGGACGGTTGGCTTCGGATTGCCGCTTGTCTCAATCACCTTGCTGACACCGTTTTATGGGCTGGTGGACGCCATTGCGCTCATGGTCATACCGGCGGTGGTAACCAACTTCTGGCAGGCGGTAACGGGCGGGCATTTCTTTGCATCCTGTCGGAGATTGTGGCCGCTTTATCTCGCGGGCGCAGTTTTCACAGCCGGCTTTGCGACGATTCTTCTTCAGGTACATACCCGCTGGCCGACGATTCTGCTTGGCGTTGTGATTGTGGCTTACAGCGTCAGTGGTTTGGCCGCCTGGCGCTTTGGTCAGCCGGGCTCACGGGAGCGGTGGCTTGGCCCGCTGATGGGAATGATCACCGGGTTCTTTACCGGACTCACTGGTGTTTTGGTTTTTCCGCTTAACGCCTATCTGCAATCGCTGCGTCTTGGCCGAACCATGATGATTCAGGCTATGGGAATTTATCTACTGCTTGCCAATGCGGCGGTCGCAAGCGTGTTCGGATGGCAAGGCGCGTTTCCCGATGCCATCCTCCCGCTGGCGGCGATTGGGGTAACGGCAGGCCTGATGGGAATGGCTATGGGTCGGCGGATTCGTCAGCGTTTATCCGATCAGGCGTTTGATCGGGTGTTTTACATCACCCTCGCTACTGTTGGGTCTTATATCGCCGTGCGGGCCTTTGTAAGCTGAGCGGTGGTTGGTAACGACCGCACCTAAAAAGGCTTCGCGTCGTGGTCTTTTTGTGCCACCGGCTGGTAACTTCAACTTTTGGGGTCGCTCGACCTAAAATGTCGGGATGAAATCAATCGAAGAAATCATCGCGCATAAGGGGTCCGTGGTTCTGACAGTTAGTCCAGACGATACGGTTTATGACGCGTTGGCGCTAATGGCCCAGCACGGGATTGGCGCTTTACTGGTGGTCGAGAATGAAAAACCTTGCGGCTTTGTGAGTGAGCGAGACTACGCCCGCAAAGTGGCGTTGCAGGGTCTTTCATCGAAAGAGGTGCCGATTAGAGACATCATGGCCAGCCCCGTGGTGTATGTGCAGGCCGATTTAGCCATCGACAAGGCGCTAGGCATCATGTCCGAGAGGGGTATTCGTCATCTTCCCGTCTTGGGTGCCGATGGCGTCCTTTGCGGAATGGTATCCATTCGAGATCTTGCTCGGGCGATCATCGCGGAGCAGAAATTTACGATCGAGCAACTGCAGCAGTACATCTATAGCTAATCCAGCAGGTGATTCAACTCAGCGTGGGACTTTGAACCGTCGCCAAACGAGGTAAAAGCAGAAGTCAGGCGCTTACCAGTATTTTTCGTAATGAATCTGGCCGGGGACGCGGGGTTTGTGGATCGTTAACCCGTACTGCTCGATCAGGATTTCCACCAAACCGCCCGAGGTCTCGAAGCTGAGCGCCCCGGTTTTTCGATCTTCTTTTGGGATGCCAATCATCGCCGGATTGCCGCAGGCAAACACATGGGTATGGTCGGCGTTAATCGAGACGCCGTGCTCGGAAACGAGAATACCGTCTCTGAAGTAATCCTGAATGTAGCGCTTGTTGCCTCCTTCGCGCGTGACCAGCGTGATATACGTTAGATTCAGATGGCTTTCAGCGTAGCTTCGGATTTGCTCTGCATAGGCCAGCTCCGCGCCGTAGCGAACGCACTCCATCATCACGACTTGTTTGCAAGTGGTTACGCAGGCTTCGAGCATCGTCATATGGGGTGCGACACCGGTGCCGGTCGACAGGAGGATCATGGTGGTGTCGGTATCCAACTCCGGAAGTAGATAGGTGCCCACCATTTTGGGTCGAACAAAAATACGATCGCCTTCGCGCTGCTCGAAGAGAATGGGCGTCAGCTCCCCCTCGGGTACACGAATGACCAGAAGCTCCAGGAGTTTGGGATCCTGTTTCGGAGAGATGGAGCGCGACAGCGAATAAGGGCGGCGGATCAGTTTCTGGCTGGTCGGATCCACCAGCCCAATACTGACGTAGTGACCGGGCAGTTGCCCCGGGATCGGCGCATCGGGGCGGATAAAGAATATGGATAGTCCATCGGCAACGTTTTCGATGCGCTCAATGGTTGCGTTATAGCTTTCAACGCCCGCCGGCTTATCGGTCGACATAAATATCCGTTGTATATTCTCTTGTGTCTCTTAGAGATGCATTTTTGCTGTTAGTGAGCAACTCAGGGCTAAAACACGGTACACCACCCCATTTAAAGACACAATGACTATTGCGCCATCTTCTATCTCAGAGTTGCGGGCCGTCCTTTTCGATGTGTTCGGCACGGTCGTGGATTGGAGAACGTCTATCGCCCGCGAGGTCGGTGAGAGCCTTGCCCGTCATGGTCTTAGCATGGATAACGAGGCGCTCGCCGATCGCTGGCGGGCCCTTTATCAGCCGGCCATGGAGCGGGTTCGTTCCGGCGCCATTGCCTTTGTTCCGCTGGATGTGCTGCATCGGGAGAATCTCGATCAATTACTGAAAGAATTCTCAATTGATTGCCTGAGCGAGGAAGAAAAGGTTGATCTTAATCTGGCCTGGCACCGACTGGATCCCTGGCCTGATTCGCCCGATGGCCTCTCGCGGCTGAAAACGCGTTACACCATTGGCACGCTCTCCAACGGCAATATCGATCTAATTCGTGATATGGCGCAGCACGGCGGATTGCCGTGGGATGCCATTGTGGGCGCTGAAGTGGCCGGTGCCTATAAGCCTCAACCCCAGGCCTATCTTGGGTCGGCGAAGGCGCTGTCTTTAGAGCCCGAGCAATGCATGCTCGTAGCGGCGCATAACGATGATCTTCGCGCAGCCGCTGCGTGTGGATTCAAGACGGCCTTTGTGGCGAGGCCGTTTGAGCATGGCCCCGATCAGTCAAAGGATTTGATCGCGGAGGAGGCTTTTGATGTGATTGCCAGGGATTTCGTCGATCTGGCCAGTCAGCTAGGCTGTTAAACGCGCCGTCGGGTTCACGACGCCCTGGGTTTTTCACTAAACACCACGGCCAAGCCGCTGGCCACCACGATGGCGGCACCGATCATCACATGAGATGCGGGGACTTCGTCAAAGAAGGCAAAGCCCCAGATGGCCGCCCACACGAGCGTGGTGTATTCCAAAGCGCCCACCAGATAAACCGGAGCGTAGCGGAATCCGTTGGTAATACCGTACTGGCCCAGTAAAGCCACGACAGAAAGCCCCAGCATTAACAGAAGTCCGTCGGTGGTCGGCGTAATCCAAGTCCACGGCACGCTAATGAGCGCAACGATAAGAATCGATATTGCGCCAGTCAGCAGCATCAGCTCTGAGGATTCGGTCCGGGAGAGGTATCGCGTGTAAAGCCCCAGCCCTGCAAAACTGATGCAGCCGAAAAGCGCGGCCCCTGCGCCGAGCCAGTCCACCTCGGCGCCGGTGGGTTTAATGATAAATAGCACACCAATAAACCCGGCAATAACCGCAAGGATCTGTCGACCGTTGGGCGCCTCCGATAGAACGATTCCGGATAGGACCGCGAGGATGATGGGATACGCCGAGGCAATCGAGATCGCATCGACCAGGGGCATGCGGGAGATTGCAAAGTAATAGCTCAGAAAAGCCATCAGGTTGAAAAGTGCGCGCAACACATGGGCGCCTGGACGCCGCGTGACCAGACCTTGTGCTCCCCAGCGCCAAAAGCAAATGAGCGCGAATACCGGAATCATCACGGCGCTTCGAACCAGCAACAGCTGCAGCAGCGCAAAGTCGGAGGACAGCCATTTCACCAGAGCATCCTGAATCGAGAAACAGAATGACCCCGTCAGGGTGAAAAATCCGCCGAGTACGACTACGCGCTGCAATGCGCTCTCTCGATCAAAACGGCTATTGCGGCAGTGACGGCGCGCTTCGTTGAAGCAAAGCGCGCGGTCATGGATCAGAAGGTCACGACGCTGCGGATGGATTTACCCTCATGCATCAGATCGAAGGCCGTGTTGATTTCATCAAGCGCCATGGTATGGGTGATCAGGTCATCGATATTGATCTTGCCATCCATGTACCAGTCCACGATTTTGGGTACGTCGGTACGTCCTTTGGCCCCACCGAAAGCCGTGCCACGCCAGTTGCGCCCCGTCACCAGTTGAAACGGTCGCGTTGAGATCTCGGCCCCAGCAGGCGCTACACCAATGATGATGCTGGTTCCCCAACCCTTGTGGCAGCATTCCAAGGCCTGACGCATCACGCCCACATTGCCAATGCATTCAAAGCTGTAGTCCGCACCGCCACCGGTTAGAGAGACGAGATAAGGCACGAGATCACCCTCGACCTCAGCGGGGTTTACAAAATGCGTCATCCCGAACTGACGCCCGAGTGATTCACGAGCTGGGTTGAGATCGACGCCGATGATTTTATCTGCGCCCACCAACCGGGCACCTTGAATCACGTTCAGGCCGATACCGCCAAGACCAAAGACCACGACATTCGCGCCGGGCTCTACTTTTGCTGTGTTGATGACCGCACCAATTCCGGTGGTTACGCCACAGCCGATGTAGCAGACCTTGTCGAACGGCGCGTCCTCGCGAATCTTCGCAAGCGCGATCTCAGGCACCACGGTGTAATTTGAAAATGTAGAGGTGCCCATGTAATGAAACAGCGACTCCGACCCTATGGAAAAGCGGCTGCTCTCATCAGGCATCAGGCCACGCCCCTGCGTTTCTCGAATTGCCTGACAAAGATTCGTCTTGCCTGAGGTGCAGTAGTCACAGGTGCGACATTCGGGCGTGTAAAGCGGGATCACATGATCACCCGGTTTTAGCGATGTCACGCCTTCGCCCACTTCAACAACGACGCCTGCACCCTCATGGCCAAGGATCGCTGGAAAAAGACCTTCAGGATCATCCCCAGAGAGGGTGAACGCATCCGTGTGGCAGACGCCCGTGGCTTTTATTTCAACCATTACTTCGCCCGCGCGCGGGGGCGCCACCTGAACGGTTTCAATGGCGAGAGGTTGTCCGGCTTTTAGGGCTACCGCGGCACGGCTTTCGATCATGGGGGCGTCCTTGATGGTTTGCGAAAATTGAATCGCTCTGATTATATAGAAGGCTGTTTTTCTGATTGACAGCGTTAAAGCAACCACCGCCCGGAATATTTCATGAGCCTACGCATCGTTCTTAGTGTTTTTTGTACCCTGCTAATTAGTCCCGGGGCCAACGCGGCTGAACGCCAGGAGTATGAAAGCCTTAACGGTCGGTTTGCCGTCGAGGTTGTTGTATCGGGCCTTAAGCACCCCTGGGGGATGGCCTTTGTTTCCGCTGATGAGATTCTTGTCACAGAGCGCGGCGGCGACCTGCGATTAATCAAGAACGGCCGGCTCGAGCCTCGACCCCTTAGCGGGCTGCCGAAGATTGCCGGCAATAGCGGCCAAGGCGGTCTTCTGGATATTGCGCTCGATCCCAACTTCAATGCCAATCGTCGCCTGTGCATCTCATACGCGGCTGAGGGCGAGGGCGGGCGCGGGACCGATATTGCTTGCGGGAAATATCAGGGCGGCGAGATTCAGAACATCCAAGTGATCTTTCGGTCATCGCCAAAGTCTGATTCGGGACGCCACTTTGGAAGCCGCTTG
>RGTL01000009.1 GCA_010025385.1 Gammaproteobacteria bacterium
ACCGGCACAGGCCGACGTCACCGTCGTGTCCTGGGGCGGTGCTTACACCATGAGCCAACAAAAAGCCTACTCAGATACCTATGCCCCTGGCGGCATTAACTGGGTGAATTACAACGGCGGTCTCGGTGAAGTGCGCGCACAGGTGGAATCAGGCAACGTGACCTGGGACATCGTCGACGTGCTGCCCCACGAAGCCCGAGTGGGCTGTGACGAAGGCCTTTTCGAAGAGCTGCCACGTGATGTGTTCACTAAAGCGCCTGACGGTACTTCGATGGACGACGACATGTTCGTACCCATCCCGAACGACTGTGTGGTACCACAGATCTTCTGGTCCTACGTACCCTTCTATCAAAAAGGTACTTTTGACGGAAACGCCGCCGGCAATCCGAAAACCATCGCTGACTTTTTTGACGTCAAGAAATTCCCGGGTAAACGTGGTATCCACACCTGGGCCAACGCGACGGTCGAAATGGCGCTGATGGCTGACGGTGTTGCTCCAGGCGACGTGTACAAAACATTGAGCACAAAAGCCGGCCAAGACCGTGCGTTCGCCAAACTCGACACCATCAAAGATCACGTAGTGTTCTGGTCCGCCGGCGCTGAGCCGCTGGAGCTGGTCAAAAGTGGTGAAGTGGCCATGTCGCTGGCGTACAACGGCCGAATCGGTGCCGCTGTGCTCTCTGAGAACGCACCTTTTGTGACCAACTGGGACGGTCAGGTGCTCGAGGAAGAGTGGCTGGTGCTGGTGAAAGGCTCCCCGAACCGTGACGAGGCGCTTAAGTTCCTTATTCACGCCTCTGCACCAGAGCAGCAAGCCGGTCAGGCGAAGTGGATCACCTACGCGCCGATGCGCAAATCCGGTATCGACATCATCGCTAAGAGCGAGCAAGCAGGGAAGCCGTGGTTCAATACCGGCGTAAACATCCTGCCCTTGATGCCGAACGCTGGCGAAGCCACTTCGCAAAAGCACCTTTATGCTGACCCGGTGTGGTGGGCAGATAACGGTGACTCGATCAGCGAGCGCTTCAAAGCGTGGATGGGTCAATAAGTTCTGTCGTGACTTGTAAGTTGTAATCAGAAGCCGGGGTCTCGTTTCAAGCGATACCCCGGCTTTCTTTTCACTTCTTCCAGAAATTAAACAATGGCCAGTAGCGCCCCATCCAACAACGCACCGCTTTTAACCGCCGACGGCACGCCGCTCAAGGTCAGCCTGCAGCGATCGCTTCGGCGCAGCAAACTTCGGGCGATCGGACTGGTGCTTCCTCCGCTGCTGTTTCTGCTTGCCCTCTTTATTATTCCGATCGGCGATCTGCTGACGCGCAGCACGGACGATACCCGAATCAACTACCAGCTCCCGCTGACCTTCGCGTTGCTGAAGGACTGGGATCGACAAGAGTTGCCGAACGAAGCGATTTATGAGGCGCTCTTCCGTGATCTTGGAACGGTCAATAAATACCTCATCGAAAACAACTACGCCGACACGGTCGATCCAACTGACCCGGCGTGGAAGGTAGCCATCCCTCAAAAAGGCCCCTATCGCGAAGCCATGCTTGAGATTGCGCCTGACTGGCAATCACCAAAGCGATGGCTCCCCCTGCAAAAAATGGCAATAGAGGCCTCCAAGGCAACAGGGACAGACGTCGAAATCCGGATCGCAAAAATCAAAGCTGAATTTGAAATCTGTAAAAAGATCACGCCACTTGATAACGCGACCTGCTCAAATCTTTACCGCGAACTGCTGAGGTGGGATGGAAAAACCGATCCCGATGAGAAACTCTTTAAGGCGCTTTTCAAGGATTTCAGCTACGCCGATAAATACCTGCTCGGCAAGTCAAGCACCCGAATGAATTACGAAAAGCCCGGATTTAAGAGCCTTTTGAAGGTCTCCGGGCGAAAGCTTAAAAAGATTAAAGAAGGTCCATACAAGGAGGCCATGATCAAGGCGGACGAGCGATGGGGAGATATCTCCTTCTGGCACGCCATGGTCACGATGCAAAGCCCGCAGACATCGGTCTATTACCTTAATTCTGTGGACCGGAAGTGGGATGAAAACGGCAACGTCGTCATGCAGCCCGAAGAGCGCCGCGTATATGTCATGCTCTGGAAACGCACTCTCTGGTTAAGTCTTATCGTAACGATCGGATGTCTGGTGCTGGCCTATCCGGTCTCCCATCTGCTTGCGACGCTACCGCTTAAGTACTCAAATCTTCTGATGATTTGCGTTTTGATGCCGTTTTGGACCTCGCTTCTGGTGCGCATCGTGGCCTGGATGGTGATGCTTCGCCAGGAGGGCGTGGTCAACGACACGCTGGTCGCTCTCGGATGGCCGGACGACAGCCGACTCGAGCTCATGTATAACTTCACGGGAACCGTGATCGTCATGATCCAGATCCTACTGCCGTTCATGATTCTGCCGATTTATAGCGTCATGAAAACCATACCCCCAAGCTTGATGCGCGCGGCACAAAATCTGGGCGCTCCTCCATCGCTCGCATTTCTGCGGGTTTATATGCCGCAAACCTTACCGGGCGTGGGAGCCGGGGTAATTCTCGTATTCATTGTCGCTATCGGGTACTACATCACGCCGGAACTTGTGGGCGGTAAGGATGGCCAGCTGATCGGCAATATGGTTGCTTACCATATGCAAAAATCCCTGAACTGGGGGCTTGCTGCAGCGATGGGGGCAATCCTGCTTGTCGCGATCCTAATTCTGTACTGGATTTACGACAAGGTCGTAGGCATCGACAATATGAAACTGGGCTAAGGATATGGCGCTACCCTCTTACGCAACGCCCGCGCAAAAACTCTGGCACTACATTTACCTCGCGATCTGCAGCCTGGTGTTGTTCTTTCTTGTGATGCCGCTGCTCGTCGTCATCCCAATCTCATTTTCGTCGTCGCCGTTTTTACAGTTCACGCCAGAAATGCTTCGACTTGACCCCGAAGCGTTTTCGCTTCGCTGGTACCGACTCATGATGGGCGATTGCTCCGACCCCGGCATTACCACCGTATGCAGCGACAACTGGAAGATCGGCGCAAAAAACAGCCTGTTTATCGGTCTGGCTGCGACGGCTTTGGCAACAACGCTTGGCATTCTCGCCGCACTCGGCCTTAGCCGGCCGGTGATGCCCGGTCGAAAACTCATCATGGCGCTGATGATTTCCCCGCTTATCGTGCCGCTCATCATTACGGCCTCGGGGCTATTTTTCTTTTTCGCGCGATTTAACCTGGTCGCAACGTATCCCGGGCTCATAATGGCCCACACCATTTTGGGCTTGCCCTTTGTGGTGATTACGGTGACCGCTACGCTTGTAGGCTTTGATCACAATCTGACAAAAGCCGCAGCAAGTCTCGGTGGCGGGGTATTGCGTAACTTTTTTAAGATTCAGATGCCGCTTATCTTGCCGGGCGTCATCTCGGGTGCTCTGTTTGCCTTCATCACGTCTTTTGATGAGATCGTTATCGTGCTTTTTGTTGGCGGGCCTGATCAAATCACCCTGCCTCGTCAGATGTGGTCTGGGGTACGTCAGGAAATCAGTCCGACCATTCTGTCCGTTGCCACAATACTTGTGATCCTTTCGATATGTCTGCTCACCGTCGTCGAACTTTTAAGGCGTCGTAACGAGCGGATCCGCGGCATCCGCCCCACCTAAATTCCCGCGCCTTCTGCGGAGATCGTCGTGACCCATAATCAATCGGCGCTAGCAGTCTCTAAGCTCTACAAGCGCTTTGGAGACGTTGAAGTGCTGAAGGGCGTAACGATGGAGGCTGGTGTCGGCGACGTGATCTCTCTGCTGGGGGCATCGGGTTCCGGCAAAAGCACGTTTCTCCGCTGTATCAATCTGCTCGAAACCCCCGATAGCGGCTCTATTTCGGTGCACGGGGAGACCATTCAAATGATCACGGGTAAATCCGGTGCTCCGGAGCCAGCCGATATGTCGCAGGTGATTCGCCTGCGGGCCCGTCTCGGGATGGTCTTTCAGAGCTTTAACCTCTGGCAACACATGACCGTCCTCGAGAACGTAAGCGAAGCCCTTATTCACGTTCTGAAAATACAAAAAGAGGCTGCTGTCGAGAAGGCTTGCATGACCTTGGACAAGGTCGGCATGCTGGATCGCAAAGACTATTACCCGGCCCATATCTCGGGAGGACAGCAGCAACGCGCCGCAATCGCCAGGGCATTAGCCATGGATCCGGATGTCATGTTGTTCGATGAGCCTACGTCTGCGCTGGACCCGGAGCTGGTGGGAGAGGTGCTCAAGGTCATGCGCACCCTAGCCGATGAAGGCCGCACCATGATTGTGGTGACACATGAGATCGGGTTTGCGCGAGACGTATCCGATCAGGTCATTTTTTTGCACGAGGGTGCGATTGAGTCCCAGGGCACACCGGCCCAGATGTTCGAAAACCCGGAATCAGACAGATTTCGGCAATTTTTATCGAATGCCCTGCACTGAAATGGCTACAACGTCTCACCGCAGTGTAGTATCTACCCGTTGTTGCTAGTCCAAAACCAAATGGAGAATGGAGACCAAGAATGACGAAAAACAAACTCGTAGCGCTCGGCCTTGCTGGCCTTATGACGCTGTTCACTGGAACCGCTTCTGCGGACGGGCACGCCCTTCGCGTTGGTGTTGAGGGCGCTTACCCGCCGTTTTCATGGAAAGAGGCCGACGGCACCCTAAAGGGCTTTGACATCGATTTTGCCCTCGAGGTCTGCAAACGCCTTAAAAAGGAATGCGTACTCGTTGAGCAGGAGTGGGATGGCATGATCCCGGCCCTTCTGGCGAAAAAGTTCGACACGATCATTGCCTCCATGTCCATCACGGAAGAGCGCAAGAAAAAAGTCGACTTCACCGTGAAGTACTACAACACGCCGGCCAAATTGGTTGCCAAAAAAGGCGCGGGTTTCGCCGGTACGGCTGATGGCCTTAAGGGCAAGCGTCTGGGCGTACAGCGCGCGACCACTCACCAGTGCTCAGCAGAAAAGCTCTATCCTGGCGCTGAAATTGTTCTGTATGCGACTCAGGAAGAAGTGTTCCAGGATTTGGCCGCTGGCCGACTGGACGCGCAATTGTCGGACTCCCTGCAGGCTTATGAAGGCTTTCTCTCGCAGGACGCCGGCAAGGGCTTTGATTTCCTCGGTCAGGATATCGATGACGTCGAGTGCCAAGGCGTAGGCGCCGGCTTTGCCGTCCGCAAAGAAGATTCGGCACTGCGTGATGCCCTTAGCAAGACTATTCTGGCTATCCGCGCCGACGGCACCTATAAGTCGATGAACGATAAATACTTTGCCGTGGATATTTACGGCAACTAATCATCTGCCGATTCATCTATTGACGGGCCCTTTATGGGCCCGTTTTTGTTTTAATCCCTCAATGGAGTCGATCTGGGAATACCGTATGCTGCTGCTGTCCGGCACAGCAGTGACCATCCAGCTGGCGCTGGGATCGCTGGCGCTTTCCGTCATTCTCGGCCTGATAGGCGCCGCAGCCAAACTCAGCAAAAATCGAATGTCCCACCGGGTGGCGGGTGCCTACACCACACTCATACGAGGGGTTCCCGATCTTGTCCTGATGATGCTGCTGTTTTACGGCGGGCAACAGATCGTCAACGACCTTGGCACCGCAACGGGCTGGTGGGACTACGTCGAGATCAACCAGTTCATCGCCGGCGTCTGGTCGATCGGTTTTGTCTTTGGCGCCTACATGACGGAAACGTTTCGCGGTGCCATTCTCGCGATACCCCGGGGGCAGATCGAGGCGGGGATTTCTGTGGGTATGACGCCGCTGCAAGTTTTCCGGCGAATCACCTGGCCGCAAATGATTCGTCACGCCCTACCCTCTTTTACCAATAACTGGCTGGTACTGATTAAGGCCACCGCCCTGGTCTCCGTCATCGGTTTGCACGACCTGGTCTGGAACGCCTCAACGGCCGGCCGCTCGGTTCGCGAGCCCTTTACCTTCATGTTCGCCGTACTGATCATCTATCTGCTGCTGACCGCCTGCTCGGATGTAGGCTTGCGATGGATGGAGCGTCGCTACAACGTGGGCGTAGACCGGGCATAACCGTGACCAACACCGAACGTACACTTTTGGAGTATCTCGTTGACATCAGCGAGAATCACTCGCCGCTTGATTTCATGCTTATCGCAGACCATATCGATAAATTTTTTTACGGGGCCTTGCTGACGCTAGAGGTCACCTTGATTTCACTAGTCGTTGGCGGATTGATGGCTATACCGCTCGCGCTCGCCCGAGCCTATCGTCAACCCTGGCTGAACCGACCGATCTGGTGCTTTACCTACTTTTTCAGGGGAACGCCGCTGTTGGTGCAAACCTATCTTGTTTACTATGGTTTGGCTCAGTTCGATGTTGTCCGGGAGAGTTTTCTCTGGGATCCGGTCCTGTCGAGCCCCTGGTGGTGCGCACTCATCACTTTTAGCCTGAACACCGCCGCCTACACAACCGAATTTTTGAGAGGCGCAATTGAAAATACCGCTAAGGGCGAAATTGAGGCCGCAAAAGCATGCGGAATGTCCACGCTCAGAATGATGCGACGGATCATTCTGCCGAGCGCGTTTCGTCGAGCCCTGCCGGCCTACTCGAACGAGGTGATTTTTATGCTGCACAGTTCCGTTGTGCTCAGCACGATCACGCTGCAGGATATACTCGGGGTCGGCCGATGGCTGAACGGGCGCTACTATCTCGCGTATGAGGGCTTCATTACGGCCATGCTGTTTTATATGGCGCTGGTCTTTGTGATCAGTCGAGTGTTTCGTCTGTGGGAAAGCCACTGGCTCAAGCACCTGCGTCCCCGAGAAACGGTCGAGGCTTGATTCACTGCGGCCTGATTAGCGAGGCACAAATCAACGACCCATGGACGACACGGTAGAAATTGCTCAATCGCTCATTCGCATCGCCTCGGTGACCCCTGATGATCTGGGCTGCCAGTCACTGATTGCCGACGCCCTTGCATCCGCTGGCTTCGAAGCGGAAGAGATGAATTTTGGCGACGTAAAAAATCTCTGGCTACGACGCGGCGATAAGCGGCCATTATTTGTGTTCGCCGGTCACACCGACGTTGTGCCTACCGGTCCCGAGGACAAATGGGTCCACTCGCCTTTTTCGGGCGATTGTGTAGACGGTATGCTTCATGGGCGTGGCGCCGCGGACATGAAAGGCAGTCTCGCCGCCATGGTCACCGCGTGTCAGCGCTTCATATCGAGCCATCCCGATCATCGTGGCTCCATCGCTCTGCTGCTCACCAGTGACGAGGAGGGGCCAGCCGTAGATGGCACCGTTCGGGTCATCGACACGCTATCCGCACGGGATGAGCATATCGACTGGTGCGTGGTAGGAGAGCCGACCAGTTCGCGCACGCTTGCCGACACCATCAAAAACGGGCGGCGAGGCTCGCTGGGCGGCACCCTAACCGTCGTGGGCCGTCAGGGGCACGTGGCTTATCCTCATCTCGCCGATAACCCCATCCACCGACTCACGCTTATCCTCTCGGCGCTGGCGGCGACGCACTGGGATGATGGCAATGAATACTTTCCCGCTACCTCGTTCCAGGTCTCTAATATCGCGGGCGGGACAGGAGCAACTAATGTGATTCCCGGTGAGGCATGCGCGCAGTTCAATTTGCGCTTCTGCCCCGACCATACGGCTCAGTCGCTTCAAGAAATGATTCATACGATTTGTCGTGCTCATGCCGACGAGTACCGAATCGACTGGAGCCCCATCGGCCAGCCCTACCAAACCCTGCCTGACACGCTGCTTGAGGCAGCCGTCGCCAGTGTCGAAACGGTCACCCGGAAACGGCCCACGCTATCGACCGATGGCGGGACCTCCGACGGTCGCTTCATTGCGCCCTCTGGAGCTCAGGTGATTGAACTCGGTCCCTTAAATAAAACCATTCATCAGGTGGACGAAGTCGTTGATGCCAGCGATCTTTCCACTCTTTCCGTGATCTACGAAGGCATTCTTGAGCGCCTGCTGGCCTGATCACATCCCGTTGATCTGGATGAACAAACGGTAACCCACCGGTTATCTTGCGGTAACGCGAAACACCCTAGTCTGTGCTGACTTTCATCAGCCATCACAGAGAGGGCAACCATGCGCATATCCGCGTTATTACTGCGAAGTCAGAAAACGAAACTCGCCGTCGTTGGGCTTGCCGGGCTCACCGCCCTCGGCGCCATTACCTATGCCCGGCAGGGCATCACCGCCATTCCCGGACCTGCCGACACCCGCATCATTCAGCCCGCGGCCGGGTTTGCTGATCTGGTGGAGGCGGTTCGTCCGGCCGTCGTCAATATTTCTGCACGGAATGTTGAAACGGTTGGGCTTAACCCCTTCGAGCAACGCCGCGGCTCAGGGCCTCAGAATCGTTTCGAGTTCAACGGACCTCCGGAGATGCGTCAGTTCATGGAACGCTTCTTCAACCAACAAATTCCGGATCAATCTCAACGACGCCCTGAGAGCCGCTCGCTCGGCTCAGGATTTATCATTGATTCGTCAGGATTGGTGGTAACCAATCATCACGTGATCAAGGGCGCTCAGGATATCGAGGTCATCTTAGATGATGGACGAACGCTTGAAGCGTCTGTCCGAGGTGTTGATCCACGAACCGATCTCGCCCTGTTGGAAGTCCATTCGCAGGACCCTCTTCCTCAGGTGCGTTTTGGAGACTCCGATAGCGCTCGGGTTGGCGATTGGGTGATCGCCATCGGAAATCCATTTGGCCTTGGCGGCACTACGACTTCCGGGATTGTTTCGGCGCGAGGACGCGATTTGCGAGATGGCCCGTACGTGGACTACATCCAAATTGATGCGCCGATTAACCGCGGAAACTCGGGTGGACCGTTGTTTAACCACGAAGGCGAGGTGATCGGGATTAATACGGCGATCTTCTCCCCGAACGGCGGAAGCGTTGGTATCGGATTCGCCATACCGTCCGCTCAAGCCGAAACGGTAATTGATCAATTAAGAGATACCGGATCAGTGGCACGCTCCTGGCTAGGCGTTGAGATCCAGCCGGTCACTAAGGAGCTTGCTGAAGGCTTGGGCCTGTCTGAACCAGCGGGCGCGCTCATTTCGCGGATATCGCCAAACAGTCCAGCCGAGCGCAGCGAACTGAAACCGGGAGATGTGATTCTGGAGTTCAATCAGCGAGAGGTTAAAAAAATGCGTGACCTCCCCAAAATGGTCGCTCAGGCACAGACCGGGACCGATGCCGCCATCACCGTATGGCGGGACGGCACCGAATTGAATGTTACCGCTCAGCTTGAGCCCATGGCCGGGACGCGTCAGGTACTTGCATCAGGGAACGATGCTCCAGAGGGTGTCCGTCTCGGTCTTAAACTCTCTAACCTGGACGCAGCAGACCGCGAAGCCGCAGGGCTTGACGATGCCGGTGTGCGCATTGCAGCCGTGGACCCGGCTGGCGCCGCAGCGCAAGAAGGTTTGCGGGCGGGAGACATTATTCTGAAGGTCGGTCCCGAAAAAGTTCGCACCGCGGATGACGTGATCGCCGCAGTGCGGGCACTGCAATCAGAAGACAAGAAGCGGCCAGTCGTACTGCTGGTGCAGCGCGGTGACGGTCGGCAGTTCGTAGCCGTTCGAACCGGCTAGCCGGGGGTGATGGGGATCAGGTCTGCTGCACGGCTACCGATCCCCGTTTCGCCTTGCAGGGAAACACCTCAAAGGTAACAATAATCCCATGCGAATTCTCGTCGTTGAAGATGATACGGACGTCTCCCGCTACATAAAGCGTGGCCTTACTGAGGCGGGCCACGTGGTCGACGTGGCCGAATCAGGAACCGACGGGCTGGCGATGGGGCGCGAGGAACGCTTTGATGTTCTGATTGTTGACCGGATGCTGCCGGAGATGGATGGGCTAACTCTTATCGAAGCACTTCGGCGTGATAACCGTAAGGTACCGGTGCTCATCCTCAGCGCCCTTGGCGACCTGGGAGATCGTGTTGTTGGGCTGCGCGCCGGGGGCGATGATTACCTTCCCAAGCCGTTTGCATTTGAAGAATTGCTCGCGCGTGTTGAGGCTTTAGCTCGACGCAACTATCAAGGCGCCGTTGAAACACAGCTAAAAGTCGCCGACCTTGAAATGGATGTCTTAAGTCGTAAGGTGCGACGCCAGGGACAAACCATTAATCTGCAACCCAGGGAGTTCAGACTCCTTGAATACCTCATGCGTCACAGCGAGCAAGTCGTCACGCGAACAATGCTTCTCGAGAATGTCTGGGACTATCACTTTGACCCACAGACCAATGTCATTGACGTGCATGTAAGTCGACTGCGTTCAAAAATAGATCGGGACTTTGATATACCCCTGCTTCAGACTGTCCGAGGAGCCGGATACATGCTTCGTGAGCCGGAATAAATTTCTTGCAAGCTCGACGTTTCGGCTGGCATTGCTGTATGTCACGCTGTTTACCGTCTCCGTACTGGCGCTCTTCACATTCATCTACTGGTCGAGCGCCCGCTATATGGCCGCCCAGTCAGACGCCGCGATGGAGACTGAGATCCGGATTCTCTCGGAGCGCTATGAACGCTCGGGCGTAGTCGGGCTACGCCGCCTGATTCTCGAGCGGATCACCCGGCAACAACCCACCGGTTCAGCACTGTATCTATTAATGGATCCTCTTTCCCGCCCAGTGGTGGGTAATATCAGCCGCTGGCCAGCGGTTGAAGAAAAGGACGGCTGGCTGAGCTTTCGGCTGGAGACGCGGGATCGCGACGACGCGCAAACCCACCCCGCCCGCGCTAAACAGTTCGCTCTCAGCGGCGGTTTTCGGCTGCTGGTAGGCGAAGATATTCAGGAACTTAAAGCCGCTGAGCGGCAAATTATCGTTGCGCTGAGCTGGGGTGTGATCCTAACGCTGCTGTTGGGTCTCGCCGGGGGATTCTTTATCAGTCGGCGCATGATGGCCCGCCTTGAGGTCATCAATGAAACCAGTCAACGTATTATCGACGGCGATCTACGCCGAAGGGTTCCCGTCAGTCACCGAGGCGATGAGTTTGATCGACTGGCCACCCACTTAAATCGAATGCTCGATCAGATTCAGGAACTGATGGAGGGTATCCGCCAGGTGAGTGACAACATCGCTCATGACCTGAAAACACCGCTTTCCCGCCTGCGGCAGGATCTTGAGGAAATCTCAACGCAGCGACCTCACGACCCAGAACTGAGCGAAACCTTATCGCATGCGCTGCGCGAGGCAGACCGTTTGCTGGGCTTATTCAATGCTCTGCTGCGCATCGCACGGATCGAATCTGAAACCGTGACGCCGACTCTGGTTGATCTCTCACTCGCTGATCTGATCAAAGATATTGTCGAGTTTTATGAGCCGCTTGCTGATGATAAGCACCAAAAAATTACCCTCTTGATTGACGACGCTCCACAGCTCGCTGCCGATCGAGACATGCTCTTTCAGTCTTTGGCCAACATCATGGACAACGCAATCAAATATACGCCCATGGGTGGACGGATCCAGCTACGTGTCGGTACCCGAGAAGATCGACCTTTTCTGAGCATTTGCGACAGCGGCCCGGGAATCGCGACACACGAACACGATCGGGTCTTCCAGCGCTTCTACAGAACCGACGCGAGCCGGTCGACACCCGGGAACGGATTGGGTCTAAGCCTGGCCCGAGCGGTTCTTCAGCTGCACGGGGCTGTCATCCGATTAAAAGCGAACGATCCGGGACTTTGCGTCGACCTCTTTTTCCAAGGCACCTCAACTGCGCCAGCAACGCCTCGATAAAATCGAGATGGTTTACTCGGCGTTCTGAGCCCGACGGATGGTCTCAGCCGTCTGACCGAATAACACGTTCCCTGCCCCAGCGGTCACCGCTCGCCCTTCATTTACTCGCTCTGCCTCCTCGTAGGCAGACACTACCGCCGGACGAGCGCCCATCTGCGAAAACCATCGTTGGACATTCGGGAACGCAGCGAGGTCAATTTGGTGCCGTTCATGACGCGCTACCCATGGGTAGCACGCCATATCGGCAATGGAGTACTCATCGCAAATAAAGGCTCGATTATTCAGCCGGCCATCCAACACGGCGTACAGGCGTGACGCCTCCTGGTTGTATCGCTGAACAGCGTACGGCACTTTCTCGGGTGCATAGATATTGAAATGATGGTTCTGACCGAGCATGGGTCCCAATCCCCCCATCTGCCACATCAGCCATTCGAGGACCCGAACCCGCTGACGAAGATCATCGGAAAAAAATCGACCTGTCTTCTCGGCAAGATAAATGAGTATGGCGCCCGACTCAAAGACAGACAACGGCTTGCCGCTGTCGGCCGGCGCGTGGTCCAGGATCGCCGGGATCCGGTTATTGGGCGAAATACCCAGGAAGGTCGGCTGAAATTGCTCTCCTGCATTGATGTCGATTGGCTTCAATTGATACGCAAGCCCGGTTTCTTTGAGGAATATCAGAGGCTTGAGGCCGTTCGGTGTGGGCCAGAAAAACAGGTCAATCATGGCAAGAGCTTCCTTAAATAAGAGATCGATCGCACGATGGGATCTTCTCGCAAGGCCTCAACAATCCTTTAAGCGCCTATGTCGATTGAGAATAGCAAACTTCGGTATACTGCGCGCTCAGAAATGATCAACGGGCGCCTGCCCAATATCGCGTGGCAAAAGAAGAACACATTGAAATGGAAGGCACGGTTCTCGAGAACCTGCCCAATACGCAATTCCGAGTGGAACTCGATAATGGCCATATCGTGACGGCCCATATCTCAGGCAAGATGAGGAAAAACTACATCCGCATTTTGCGCGGCGATAAGGTAACTGTGCAGTTAACCCCCTACGATCTGAGCAAAGGCCGCATTACCTACCGCGCCCGCTAAATAACAAAAACCCCCGCCGCAGGCGAGGGTTTTCTAGGCATATGGTCTGCGGTTACCGCTCACTACTCCATTACTTGATCTTCGCTTCCTTATAGGCAACGTGCTTGCGCACAACCGGGTCGTACTTCTTGATTTCCATCTTTTCCGGCTGAGTTCTTTTGTTTTTGGTGGTCGTGTAATAGTGACCGGTTCCAGCGGAAGAAACGAGTTTGATTTTATCTCTCATAAGGATACCGACTCCACGGCGGATTGGGGGGGGTGGAACTAGACCTTGGTTCCTCGGCCACGTAACTCTTCGAGCACCACATCAATGCCCTTTTTATCAATGATGCGCAGGCCCTGATGAGAAACGCGCAAGCGCACCCATCGATTCTCACTTTCAACCCAAAAACGTTTGTCGTGGATATTCGGCTTGAATACCCGCTTGGTTTTGTTGTGGGCATGAGAGACGTTATTTCCCGTCATCACCCGCTTGCCCGTTACTTGGCATTCTCTAGCCATTGCTAAAATCCTGAATCAAAACGTAGGGAAGGCCGCGTTTTATACCAGATTTCGCCCCGATTTCCTAGAACCGCCGTGAATTTCGACCGTAAGGCACCACCCCGTAAAAACGACGCTCCCCCTTACTGAGAGGGTGACGGTAGACTTCGCGATCATGTCTCTACTCCGCGATCAGCATATTATCCTCGGAATTACCGGGGGAATTGCCGCCTACAAGGCGGCTGAACTGGCTCGACGATTGAAGGACGAGGGGGCGTTGGTACAAGTCGTCATGACCGACGCCGCAAAGTCTTTTATTTCTCCGCTAACCATGCAAGCGGTCAGCGGGCGAGCGGTACGGGATACCCTTCTCGACCCAGCGGCAGAGGCCGGAATGGGTCACATTGAGCTCGGGCGATGGGCGGATCTTGTGCTGGTGGCGCCAACCAGCGCTGACTTTATCGCCAAATTAGCGAACGGGATGGCGAGCGATCTTTTGAGCACCGTTTGTCTGGCTACCTCCGCGCCGGTGTTCCTGGCGCCCGCAATGAACCAGGCGATGTGGCAAAAGCCCGCTACTCAGCGAAACGTGACTACCCTTCAAGCAGACGGGATCATGATCCTCGGGCCAACTATCGGTGACCAGGCCTGTGGCGATGTCGGCCCCGGTCGCATGATGGAACCTCACGACATTCTAAACGCGCTACTAGCTCAAACCGCCTCAGGGTCGATGCAAGGACTGAACGTGGTTATCACTGCCGGCCCCACCTGGGAAGCGCTCGACCCGGTCCGCGGGCTATCCAATCACAGCTCGGGCAAGATGGGGTATGCGGTGGCCTCAGCCGCTGCGGCGGCTGGCGCGAACGTCCACCTGATTAGCGGTCCGACCGCGCTCACGCCGCCTAAAAGAGTGCGTCTGTCATCGGTACGCTCCGCTGAGGAGATGTTTGAGGCAGTGCAAACGGCTCACAGCCCCTGCGATATTTTTATCGGCGTAGCGGCCGTCGCAGACTACCGACCCCAGACCGTGCAAACCTCGAAAATAAAAAAGAATGATGACCGTCTCACGCTTGAACTTGTGAAAAACCCGGACATACTCTCCTGGGTGGCAACCCAAAGTCCGAGACCGTTCACCGTGGGTTTCGCCGCCGAAACAGATCAACCCATCGAACATGCGAGAAACAAAAGACGAAATAAAGGCCTTGATCTGATTGCGGTCAATCAGGTTGGGGAGGCGCTCAATCCGTTCGGTAGTGATGAAAATCAACTCGTCCTGATTGGCCAGAACGAGGAAATCGACCTCGGGCGCAAATCGAAGGCCCAGCTGGCGATCGACCTCATTGAAACCATCGCCAAGAAGTATCATGAACAGCATAAAACTTAAAATTCTCGACAAAAGACTCGGCAAGGAATTTACCTTCCCGGGCTACGCCACCGCCGGCTCGGCCGGTATCGACCTCGTGGCCTGCCTGAGCGAGCCGCTGATGCTCGCGCCGGGGGATTGTCAGCTGATTCCCAGCGGCATCGCCATACATATCGGCGACCCCGGCCTCGCTGCCGTACTCCTACCCCGTTCCGGCCTTGGCCATAAGCAGGGAATCGTTCTGGGGAATCTCGTCGGTCTCATTGACAGTGACTACCAAGGCGAGATCATGATCTCCTGCTGGAATCGAGGCGCCAAAACCTTTGAGATCACCCCGGGGGATCGAATCGCGCAAATGGTTATGGTGCCTGTATTCCAGGCCACGTTTGAGGTGGTTGACAACTTTGAAGAGACCGAACGCGCATCGGGCGGCTTCGGCCACACGGGCTCCCGCTAGCCCGATACCCCCCTCGCCAGACGCGGGGTTGGGCGCTTGTTCGCCAGGTAACTGAACGGCGCGGTCACGGGCTGTTGCGTTATAATCTTTCTCACTTTCTGGATCAAACTTCTCAACTGATCATTGCTCCGCACCGCGCTGAATGAGCACTAAAAACGGTTCAGACCGGAACCTTTCTCTCGCGACCCTGTCAGCGGAAAGCCGTGCCTACCTGGAGGCGCAGTTCGAGCAGTTCGAGCGCGATCCCAGTTCTATACCTTCGGAGTGGAGAAGCCTTTTTAGCGCGCTTCCGGAGACCTCGCACCTAACGCCTTCAAGCGACTCAGGCGCGGCAACGGTAAGTGCTCAGAACGACCGCGAGCGCAAGCAGGGGGCAGTTCTGCGTCTGATAAATGCCTACCGTACCCGCGGGCATAGCGTGTCCCAAACCGACCCACTCGGCATCATGAATCCTGAGGCTCCAGAGGATTTCGATCTGGCGTTTCAAGGCCTTGATGAGAGCGATCTGGACCATGTTTACGATGCCGGTTCCCTGGCGTTTGGCGACGCCCGGATGCCGCTTCGGCGCATTCGCGACCTCTGCGAGGCCGTCTACTGTGGCCCGATCGGTATCGAGTACATGCATATCACCAACACCGCCGAGAAGCGGTGGCTGCAGGAACGCCTGGAAACACAACCGGTGCGCCCGGCGCCCTCGGCTGATTTTCGCAAGCACGTGCTCCAGCGACTCACGGCGGCAGAGGGCCTGGAACGATATCTGCATACTCGCTTTGTGGGACAAAAACGCTTCTCTCTCGAAGGGGGCGAGGCTCTTATTCCGGCGATGCAGGAACTCATTCAGCAATGCGGAAGCGTGGGCGTCAAAGAAATCGTGATTGGGATGGCCCACCGAGGTCGCTTGAATGTGCTCGTCAACATCCTGGGCAAATCACCCAGCGAGCTGTTCAACGAGTTTGAAGGTAAAGCAAAAACGGTCGATGCCGAACTCAATACGGGCGACGTCAAATATCACCAGGGGTTCTCTGCAGATATCAACACGCCTGGGGGTGTCGTCCACGTGGCGCTGGCCTTCAACCCGTCACACCTTGAGATCATCGATCCCGTCGTCGAGGGTTCGGTGCGTGCCCGTCAGGACCGCCGAGGCGACGAGGATAAAAACTTAGTCGTCCCCATCCTGATTCACGGCGACGCAGCCTTCGCAGGACAAGGCGTGGTGATGGAAACGCTGAATATGTCCAACACCCGCGGTTTTTCGACCGGTGGCACGATTCACCTCGTGGTAAACAACCAGATTGGCTTTACCACACGAAATCCTCTGGATGCCCGCTCGACCCCTTATTGCACCGAAATTGCGAAGATGGTCCAGGCGCCAATCTTTCACGTAAACGGTGATGACCCGGACGCGGTGCTGTTCGCGACCTCGCTGGCGCATGAATTCCGGATGACTTTCCACAAAGACGTGGTCGTGGACATTATCTGCTACCGGCGCCTTGGCCATAACGAGGCCGATGAGCCCTCGATCACGCAACCGGCAATGTATCGGGTGATTCGAAACATGCCCACCACTCGGCAACGCTACGCAGAGCGCCTGGTGAAAGAAGGTGTCATAAGCGAGAACGATGCTGACCGTCTGGTTAATGAATATAGGGAAGCAATGGACGAGGGTCGTGTTGTGCACCCGCCCGCTCATGATCCAGACAAGTCCCTGTATCTCGTCGACTGGTCTCCTTACGTTGATGCCAAGTGGACCGATCCCGCCGTCACGGCTATTGCTCTGGATCGCGTGAAGCGACTGAACGAGACGCTCGTTAGTCTCCCGACTGATTTTGAAGTGCATCCACGCGTTGCGCGAATCCTGTCAGACCGAACCAAAATGGCGAGCGGCGAGCTGCCAATGGATTGGGGTTTCGCAGAGACCATGGCCTATGCGTCTCTCGTTGAAGACGGATATTCGGTGCGGATGTCAGGTCAGGATGTGGGTCGGGGAACCTTCTCACACCGCCACGCGGTTCTTAAAAACCAGGCCAAACGCCAGCCTTTTGTGCCCCTGCGTCAGATTGGTGATGACCCTTCAAAATTCCTGATTATTGACTCACTCCTCTCGGAGGAGGCAGTGCTGGGGTTTGAGTACGGTTACGCAACGACCGAGCCGCGCACGCTCACCATATGGGAAGCGCAGTTTGGTGACTTTGCCAACGGCGCTCAGGTGGTTATTGACCAGTTCATCAGCAGTGGAGAAGCGAAATGGCAGCGCCTGTGCGGCCTCACTATGCTTCTTCCTCACGGGCTGGAGGGTCAGGGTCCCGAGCATTCTTCAGCACGGCTCGAGCGTTTTCTTCAGCTGTGTAGCGATGACAACATGCAGGTGTGTATGCCGACCACCCCTGCGCAGTTCTTTCATCTGTTGCGTCGACAGATGATTCGACCACTCCGCCGCCCGTTGATCGTCATGACCCCAAAGAGTTTGCTCAGGCACAAACTGGCCGTCTCGCCAGTCCGCGAGCTTTCCGAAGGAGCATTCCAGCCTGTTCTGGCCGACGCCGATATTACCCATTCCAGTCAGGTCGACCGGGTGATTCTGTGCAGCGGCAAGGTTTATTTTGATCTGGTCGAGGAGCGCTCGCGCCGGGGGCAAGCCAACACCGCGATTATCCGGATTGAGCAACTCTACCCGTTCCCGGAAGAAGCGCTTGATGCCGAGCTACGTGCCTTTAATAAATGTAAAACGATCGTCTGGTGTCAGGAAGAGCCCCGTAATCAGGGGTCGTGGCATCGAATTCAAAACCATCTGAGTCGAGCAATCCAACCGGATCAGCAACTCGAATACGTTAGCCGCGAAGCGTCTGCCTCTCCCGCCGTTGGGTCTCACCAGAAACACGTCGAGCAGCAAGCCTTAGTAGTCAGTCAAGCGCTGGGGCCAGAAGCAAACCTAAAGGCAAAAGCGGTAGGAGAATAGGTCGTGTCGGTTGAGATAAAAGTACCCCTGCTTCCAGAATCGGTCGCTGATGCGACGATGTTGCGCTGGCACGTCCAGGTCGGTCAACACGTACGCCGGGATGAAAACATGGTGGATATCGAGACCGAAAAAGTAGTACTGGAAGTGCCTGCGCCAAAAGATGGCGTGATTACCAAAATCCTCCGAAGCGAGGGCGATACGGTGCTCGCCAACGACGTCATTGCCCTATTTGAAGAAGGCGTTGCAGCCAACGACGAATCGGCCGGCACACAGGATGCCAGAGAAGGTGCCGAGATCGCCAAAGAAGACCCTGTTGCTGAAACTTCCGCGCCGGCCGGAGCGTCGACGTCTGCACCGCCAGCCCATGAAAAGCCGGCCGCGATCTCGCCATCAGGGCCCGCTGCGAAGCAAGTCGCACGCGAGCGTGGTGTTGACCTTGCCACCGTTCAGGGATCAGGTCGGGCGGGCAGAATCCTAAAAGAGGACGTGCTGTCCCATAAAAACGATCGGCCGGCTCCAGCGACTGGCTCGGTCTCTCGCGAGACGCATCGCGAGCCCATGTCGCGGTTGCGGAAAACCATCGCCTCACGCTTGCTGAACGCCCAACAGCAGTCTGCTATTCTGACCACCTTCAACGAGGTGGATCTTTATGAGGTGAAAGCGCTACGTGCGCGCTACCGTGACGCTTTTGAAAAAGCACACGGGGTACGACTGGGGTTTATGTCGTTTTTTGTGAAGGCCTGTGCGGAGGCGCTCAAGCGTTTTCCGATCATTAACGCCTCAGTGGACGGAAACGACATCCTCTTTCATAGGTTTTACGACATTGGTATCGCCGTCTCTTCACCGCGGGGGCTCGTCGTGCCGGTTCTGCGTGACGCCGAAAAGCAGGGTCTTTCGCAAATCGAGCTTGCCATATCCGACTTTGGCGACCGGGCCCGGCAAGGGGCGCTAACCATGGACGATCTAACCGGCGGCACCTTTACCATTACGAACGGCGGCGTCTTTGGGTCGATGCTCTCAACGCCGATTTTGAATCCGCCTCAAAGCGCGATCCTTGGTATGCATAAAATCCAGGATCGACCCATTGCGCTCGATGGGGAGGTGGTCATACGACCGATGATGTATCTCGCCCTGTCCTATGATCACCGGATCATCGATGGCGCAGACGCGGTCTCGTTTCTGGTATCAGTCAAAGAGGCGCTTGAGGACCCTGCCCGACTCTTACTTGAGGTCTGAACCGCACGTTCTGTTTTTCGCCGTCTTCCTCTTGCCCTGAATCAGCGTGAACGAAACCACCTTTGATGTCATTGTTATCGGAGCCGGCCCAGGCGGGTACGTGGCGGCTATCCGCTGTGCGCAGCTTGGGTTAAAAACCGCATGTGTAGACCGCTGGACCGCGCAAGACGACGCGCCCTCACTGGGCGGAACCTGTTTGAATGTCGGCTGCATTCCCTCCAAGGCTCTGCTTGAGTCCTCTGAGCGTTTTGAGGCCATCCGCCACCAGGCCGACTCGCACGGTATTGAAACCGGGAGCGTCGTCATCAACGTCGAGAAGATGCAGGCCAGAAAACGTCAGATCGTCTCTGAACTGACCGGTGGCATTGCCGCTCTTTTCAAAGCAAACAAGATTGCGTTCATCGCCGGTCATGGCCAGCTTATGAAGGCAGGCCATGTTCGCGTCACGCTACATGACGGGACTGGTCAGGATCTTGCTGCGCGGCACGTGATTCTCGCCTCAGGATCGGTACCTGTGTCATTGCCGGGTATGGAAATCGACAACAAGCGAATCTTTGACTCCTCAGGCGCGCTCGAATTCTCGGAGGTGCCCAAGACGCTGGGCATTATCGGCGCTGGCGTCATTGGGCTCGAGCTCGGGAGTGTCTGGCGACGCCTCGGCGCATCCGTAACCATTCTCGAGGCGCAGGATACGCTGCTCCCTAGTGCGGACCCGATGATCGCCCGGGAGGCAAAAAAGCAGTTCGGCCAACAGGGGCTTGATATCCGACTAAGCTGCAAAGTGAGTCGTGTTGAGACCACCGATAAAGGCTGTCACATTCACTATGAGATGCCAGACGGCGCGGAGTCGATTGAGGTAGAGCGACTGGTCGTAGCAGTGGGCAGGCGTCCGTGCAGCGATGGGCTTTTGGATGACGGTTGCGGCGTCCAAGTCGACGACAAAGGCTTTGTCCCCGTTGATGCGTCCGGCGCCACCGCGGTAGCGGGGGTTTGGGCCATTGGAGATTTAGTGCGCGGACCGATGCTTGCGCATAAGGCTTCAGAGGAAGGTGTGGCTGTCGCAGAACAGATTGCATCAGGATCCGGGCATATTGATCATGATTACATTCCCTGGGTGATCTATACCCATCCTGAGATTGCCTGGGTGGGTGCATCGGAGTCTGAACTCAAATCAAG
>RGTL01000081.1 GCA_010025385.1 Gammaproteobacteria bacterium
GAAAGCCACACGGGTTAATCCAGCCAAACGGCTCGAGATCCATGGCGACATTCAGGCTCAGTCCGTGATAACTGCGGCCAGCGCGCACACGCAATCCTAACGCAGCGATCTTCGCATCACCGACATATACACCCGGCGCGCCAGGACGAGTGGTCGCCTGCAGGCCAACATCAGAAAGTAACTCGATCGTCGCCTCCTCCAGCAAGCGGACTAGCTGACGTACACCCATTTTCCGCCTTTTGAGATCGATCAGAAAATAAGCGATTAACTGTCCAGGCCCGTGATAGGTGATCTGACCGCCCCGATCTGATTTTATGACCGGAATATCGAGGGGATTAGTCATGGGCACATCACAGCAACTGACCCCTTGGGTAAATACCGGAGGATGCTCAAGTAGCCATACCTGATCCCGGGTATGGTCACTCCGTCGGTCCGTCCAGTCCCGCATCCGGTCCATCATCTCCTGATACCCACAAAGACCGAGACTTAAAAACTCGACCGAATCGGCGCTCGAAGGAGCAGCCGAGAGGTCCTGGGGTGGCCTCAAAACTATCGACGGCTGTGACGCTTCTGACATCAAAGCGTCATCAGTACGTCTTGCTCGCTATTGAGATCCATATAGATGGCATCTAACTGCTGGCGACTCTGTGCCTCAATAGTGCAACTGACGGACACATAGCGCGATTCAGAGCTTTCACGCGTCGTCAGATCCAATAGGAGTTCTCCATTGAGGTGTCGCAGCACAATAGTTCTCACCCGCTCTTCGAACCCGTCAATCTGGCGACCCATCGCCTTGATCTGGAACCGGCAGGGAAATTCCAGCAGATCAGCGACTCCCTGCTCCTCGACCATCAATGGAACCAAAGACGAACGGTGTCGGTTAGGCCCTGCCACAGCGATCCTGAGTCAACCGCACTGAGCGCGACCAGCGGCCGGGATACGATAGCCTCGCCACGCAGCTTGATTTGGAGCGTACCCAGCTCGGCGCCCATGGCAATCGGAGCGATGACCGGGTCGGTTAACTCCACGCTTGCATCTAGCGCTTTTCCCGAGCCCTTTGGGAGCACGAGATCCACCGGATCCACGAGCCCAAGAGCAATGGAGGCTTGAGCGCCCTTAAACACATTAGATTCCACGATTTTTTCACCACCCGTATACAGCGCGTGATGCTCATAGGCTGCAAATCCAAAACGCATGAGCGAATACACCGCATCGCCACGCTCCCGGTCATCCTCGGCGCCGACCACGGTGCCGATCAATCTCATCCCGTCTTTTTTTGCCGAGCCGACCAAACAATATCCCGCCGAGCGGGTATGGCCAGTTTTTACCCCGTCGATGGTCTCGTCACGACCCAGAAGTGGATTTCGGTTTTTCTGGGTGATCCCATTCCAGGTAAATTCGGGAATCGCGTAGCGGGCGTAATGATCAGGTTGACGCTGGATAATGGCACGAGTCAGCAAGGTGATATCACGAGCCGTGGTGTAATGATCGGGGTGTGGCAATCCCGCGCTGTTTTTAAAATGACTGTTCACCATGCCCAGTTCCACAGCTGTCTGGTTCATCAGGTCGGCAAACCCCTCCTCGCTTCCCGCCACATGCTCAGCCAGAGCCACCGCCGCATCGTTACCGGACTGGACAATCAAACCCATAACAAGGTCTTCGACACGCACCTTGTCGCCCGCCTCGATAAACATCCGTGAGCCTTCCGATCGCCAGGCTTTCTCACTGACCATTACTTCATCATCAAGCGACAAGGCCTCGCGCTCTATTTCACGGAATACGATAAACGCCGTCATTAGCTTGGTGAGACTTGCAGGCTCTACCGGGGCATCAGGGTCATTGGCCGCCAACATCAGACCGGTCTTGGCATCCATCAGCAACCACGAGGGCACCTTCAGGTTGGGCGGTGGAATAGTGGAGCGCATGGATGGGTTAAGGTCAGATTGGAAGTCCGCAAGCGCGGTCACCGACCCCACGAAAAGCGCCGCCAAAAGAATGCCGGCATGCGTCAGCCGGACCATCGCCTTGTTTTGATGTTTTGACATGAAGGGCATTACTCCACTCTGATGACCTTGGGCGCCACACCCGAAATGCGCTCAATTCTGGATGCTTGAGTGCGAATCTCGGATGCGTCTTTGAAAGGCCCTGCTCGCACTCGATAATACCGCGTCTCGTCGACTTTTACCGCTTCGACGAAGACAAGTGGAACGTTCGATCGGCTAAGATCGGATCGAAGGCGCTCGGCATTCTCCTGCAAGCGAAAACTTCCTGCCTGAAGAATCACGGGTGAGGAATGCGACCCGCCAGACGGCTGTGCAGCCGCTACGCTCCCGGCCGTTCTCATTACGGTTATTTGCACCGGAGCGGTTCCGCTGTCCACGACGTCCAATTTTTGTGCTGCCATGTAGGAAAGATCGAGAATACGCCCCCCGAGAAACGGTCCGCGATCATTAACCCGAACAATTACCTCTGCGCCGTTACGTAAATTTCGCACCTGAACGTAGCTTGGCAGGGGCAGCGTCTTGTGAGCCGCGGTCATCTCGAACATGTCATAAGGCTCTCCACTTGAAGTCGTGCGTCCGTGAAACTTACGGCCATACCAAGACGCTTCCCCTTTCTCGGTATATCCACTTTGCACCGCCTTCATCGGCGAATAACGAACCCCAAACACCACGTACGGTGCATTTCCGGTGCGACTCAAAGGCTCATCTCTCGGGATCGGATTGGAAACAGACGAGGGATCGGGACCGCGAGCCGGCGGACCGTCATCCTGGTAGTAAGCGCCTGAGGAGTTAGTCTTAAAAACACCGCAGCCGGATACGGCTCCCAGCAGCAGGGAGGTGAAGACCAGTCTGACCCACGGCGGCATTAGTTCTGAGCGGCGACGGCGATCTGCTCTGCGAGTTCAAACACAGACATGGCGTAGTTCTGACTTCGGTTATAGCGAGTAATGACAAAAAAATTATGGTGGCCTATCCGATAAT
Organism: Gammaproteobacteria bacterium; assembly: GCA_010025385.1. Classification (GTDB taxonomy): domain Bacteria; phylum Pseudomonadota; class Gammaproteobacteria; order Arenicellales; family UBA868; genus UBA868. The sequence goes on from RGTL01000081.1 coordinate 2,985, forward strand.
CCGGGCCACCCTCGGCGTCAAAACGCAGCACCCCGACATCCTCATCCCCAGGCCCGCTAACCGATATCCCGAGCGCTCGCACGTCCTTCAAAGAAACGTTGGCTTTCAGCTTCTTCGTCACCCGATCTTCAATCCCTTCAGGTCGACCGTCTACCCGGGTGACAACCAACCCTGCTTTTTTCCAGCCATAGCGAGAGAGATAATTGGCGACGCTACCAATGGCATCGTCAACGCTGTTGATCAGATCGGCCCGCTTGTCACCATCAAAATCCACCGCATAGTCTCGGTAGCTACTGGGCATGAATTGGGGAATCCCCATTGCCCCGGCATAGGATCCCTTTACGATTGTGGGATCCATTCCCTGCTCGGCCGTGAGCTTCATGAAGTGCTCAAGCTCTGAGGAGAAAAACTTGCTGCGCCGGGGATACTCGACCGACAAGGTGACGAGACTATCCAGCACCCTCAAACTCCCCAGGATTTTCCCGTACCGGGTCTCTACACCAATGATGGCCACAATGATTTCCGCGGGCACACCAAACTTATTTGCAGCCCTCTCAAGCGTCGCCCAATTCGCTTTCATGAACTGAACGCCCCCGTTTACAGACGCGGGGTTTACAAAAAGCGACTGATATCGGTGCCACTCCAGTCGTTCCGCGGGCCGATTCATAGCATCGATGATTTTGGTTTCGATCTTGGCCTGCTCAAACCAGGACTTCACCTGCGCCTCACTCAAACCATTGACCCCATTGAGGCGGGCGGCCATTTCTCCCAACTGCGGGTATTTCTCGAGCGATACGGCGGATGCCAGCGACGCCGCGAAAAGCGCACTAACCCCAATCAAGAGGGAGACCCGTTTCGCGGACGCTATTAGGAATGCTTTCATCATGTCATTAGTCGGCGCCTGGCGTGCAGTCCCATCACCAGACCAAACGCGGCCATCAAGGTTAACATGGAGGTTCCTCCGTAACTGATCAGGGGCAAGGGCACGCCCACAATCGGCAGGATTCCAGACACCATGCCGAGATTAACAAATAAATAAAAGAAAAACGTCAGGGCCAAACCGCCAATCATCAATCGGGAGTATGTTTCCCGCGTGTGATACGCCATGACAAGACACCGACCGACAATAAAAAGATACAGCACGAGCAGCATGATGACGCCGATCAGTCCAAACTCTTCCGCAAAAACCGCGAAGATAAAGTCGGTGCTGCGTTCTGGAATAAACTCAAGATGGGACTGGCTTCCCTGAAGCCACCCCTTTCCCCAAACCCCAGCGGATCCAATGGCGATCTGAGCCTGAATGGTTTGATAGCCTGTTCCCATAGGATCCGCCCAGGGATCAAACAGAGTCAGGATCCGCTGACGCTGATATTCATTAAGCTGTGACCAAAGATAAGGGGCCACCGCCGCTACAACCGCGAGCATCATAAAGATATGCCGCCAGCGAATGCCTGCAAGAAAAACCACAAACAGTCCTGATACAGCCAACATGATTCCAGTTCCGAGATCAGGCTGGACGACAACTAACCCGGAAGGTATCAGGGTTAGACTGAGCGCCAGCAGGATAACCGTGAAGCTAGGAGGCAATCGGTTTCGGGTGAGCAGCCAAGCGATCATCATCGGAACCGCAAGTTTCATAAGTTCGGACGGTTGAAACCGAATCACGCCGAGGTCCAGCCACCGCTGAGCGCCCTTGGCAACCGTACCAAACATCAGAACCGCGACAAGCATGGCGACGCCAATTGCAAAAAGGTGCGGAGAAAATCGGCGCAATGTGCCCGGCGCTATCTGGGCTGCGGCAAGCAATACCGCCCACGCGATGGCGAGGCGGATACCTTGACGCGCCATGACATCCCAGCTCTCGCCTGAAGCGCTAAAAATCACCACTAGGCCCAGGCCCGATAGTGCCAACAGGGCGATAAGCAGCGAGCCATCAAGGTTCAGAGAGCGGCCTAGAAACATATCCAGAGTATCCGATCAGGCTCGCTTAAGCGCTTTAATGAAGTACCGATCCATCACTTGCCGGGCAATTGGGGCTGCCACGCCAGCACCACTGCCTCCATTCTCCACCACCACGGCGATCGCAATTTTTGGATCGTCGACCGGTGCGAAAGCAATAAACAACGCGTGATCGCGAAACTCCTCACGAAGCGCGCTTTCGTCGTATTCTTCTCCTTGCGCAATGGCAACGACTTGGGCCGTACCGGTCTTTCCCGCTATCGAATAAGCGCTGCGCTGACCGCTCAACCGGGCGGTCCCCCGCGGACTGCTCATCACCGCAGTCATGGCCTTAATCACGCGCTCCATGCCCTCAGGATCAACACGCAGGGCAGTATTGGTGATCTCAGTCATCGATGCCTGGTCGCGCGCTTCGCCGGATAGAGCGTCCTCCCTCTGAAGCAGTAATCGAGGCTGGATCGCCTGCCCTCGGTTCGCCAGCAACGCAGCCACTCGGGCTAATTGAAGAGGTGTCGTCATAAGATAGCCCTGGCCGATGGCGGTAATCAGATCCTCACCGGGATACCACGGCTCCTTTCGAGATGACCGTTTCCACTCGGCAGTAGGGACCAGACCGCTTGGCTCATCCGGCAAATCCACGCCGCTTTGGCGGCCCAGACCAAACTGAGTCAGCACGTCGGCCATCTGGGTGATGCCAAGACGCTTTCCCAACTCATAGAAATAAACATCACAGGATTGCTCGATGGCAGCATGCAGATCCACGGCACCATGGCCGGTCTTCTTCCAGCACCGGTATTGGCGGGTGCTGTCCGGCAGCATGTACCACCCCGGACAGAAAACCCGCTCGTTGGGGTTTATTCCGACCTCGACGGCGGCTTCGCCAAAGAGCGGCTTTATCGTCGAGCCCGGCGCATAGCGACCGTACAACGCACGATTCAGGAGGGGCTTATCCTTGAGATCTCTCAACGCGGAATAGGTGTTCTGATCGATACCGTCAACAAACAGGTTCGGATCAAAGGATGGGCTACTGGCCATGACCAGAACCTCTCCTGTAGAGGGGTCCATAGCAACCACCGCGCCCCGCCGACTGCCCAGCGCCTCGCGAGCAACCTGCTGTAACTCGATATCTATGGTAAGGCTGAGGTTGTCTCCAGGGATCGCGCGCTCCCGATTTATCGTACGCAACGTACGACCGTGGGCATCAATCTCAACCTCCTCAAAGCCAGGCTTACCGAGCAATGCCTGTTCGTACTGCCGTTCGATGCCGAGCTTGCCCGTGTGCGTGACGCCCTGGTAGGCCGCTGGATCAAGCCGGGTTTGATCCCGCTCGCTGATCCGCCCCACATATCCCAGAAAATGCGCCGTTAGTTCGCCGCGGGGATAATCCCGATGCAGCGTCGCTTCGAGAGTCACCCCGGGGAAACGGTACTCATTGACTGCAAATTTTGCCGCTTGCTCATCGGTCAGCCGGGATTTCAAAAGCTGTTTCTCAAACCCCGGGCGACGGCTGACACGACGTTTAAATGCCTTGATCTCGTTGTCTGAGAGCGCCACGACCTGACCCACTTCTTCAAGCATAGCCCCCATGTTTGAAATTTTTTCAGGTATCACCTGAAGGGTATAAACGGCTGTGTTCTGAGCCAAAACCGTTCCGTGGCGATCCAGAATCAGGCCCCTCACAGGGGCTAGCGCCTGAAGACGAATATGGTTTCCCAGCGATAACGTCTGGTAGCGCGAATATTCTTTGACTTGAAGCGTGTAAAGCCTGAAAAAAATGATCAGCGCCAAACCCAGCGCAATGAAGCCGGCAATTTTTATTCGCTGACGAACCGCGTGGCCGTCGCCATCGGAAGATCCATAAGCGCCTAAACTAGCCATTGGGACTTAATTACCCCCCATCGTGGTGGAGAGGCGAAGCCGACGCAAAACATGATACACAGCAGGCCAAACCAGGCCGCCTACAACAACGGCTGTCCATAGGTGAAGCCCAGCGACCTTCTCCCCCACCAGGAGGCCCGTCAGACTCAGCAACAAGACCTCAAGCCCTACCAGTAGCATCACCACCACGCTTTGTTGCCAAAGCGGAAAGGCGCGAACCCGGGTTGCCAGCGATGCGGTCGCATAAACGATAACCGCCTTGCTTAAGGCATGTGCCCCGGGAATCCCCATCGTGAGGATATCGACCAACAATCCCGCGAACCATCCGATCGGAATACCCATCCTGCCGGGCATTGCCATGGCCCAATAAATCAGAACCAAAGAAACCCAATCCGGCATAAATCCTCTGACGAGGTCCTGCATGGGCAGGACGATCAGCACGAGAGCGACGAAGATCGTCATAAAAGGGATCCATAAACGTCGAGGAGAAGCGCCCAAGCTAATCAATTTTCGACCTCCGTTGGTGCATCGGCCGCAGACTGACCGGATCGAGGCTTATCGGCCGGCCACAGAATTAACACTTCGCGATCATTTCCCAGGCGCGATAAGGGTTCGGCCGCGATCGTCATAAAAGACTCCGAAATATTGCGCTGGACAGCGCTTACCTTGGCGACCGGATATCCCGGCGGGTAGCGACCGCCCAATCCTGACGTCACCAGAACGTCATCTGGGCGAATATCGGCATTGCGGTCCAAATACATCACCCGGAGGGGTCGATTGGCGCCGCCTCCATACACAACCGCGCGAATACCGCTTCGAGCGACTTGCGTAGGCACCGCTTGGTCTTCCTGCGAGATCAAACTCACCTTGCTCGTGAACAGGCTCACCTTGGTAATTTGCCCCACGATACCACCTGCATCGATCACCGACTGCCCGACCGAAATGCCATCCGCACTGCCCTTGTCGACCAGAACCGACTCCGATCCGCGCTCGAGATTTACCGCGACCAAAGCGGCGAGCGTGACTTTCTCTACCGCCTGTGGCGCGGCTGCAAGCAGTTCACGAAGACGTATGTTCTCGGTTTCAAGAAATTCGAACCGGTGCAGTCGGGCCTGCAGAAGCAGATTACGCTCGCGCAAGATCTCCGACTGTCGTCGAAACTGATCGGTGGATGTGAGCCGCCCCTGCAT
>RGTL01000082.1 GCA_010025385.1 Gammaproteobacteria bacterium
GGATATTCAAATGGTGCCGGAGCGGCACAACGCCGTAAAAGTGCTGGTCTTTTTTGATGTGGGTGGCTCAATGTATCCCTATGTGCGGACCTGTGAGGAGTTGTTCTCCGCCGCGCGGACGGAATTTAAGCATCTGGAGTATTTTTACTTTCATAATTTCTTCTATGACTTTATGTGGCGCGATAACCATCGCCGACGTCACGAAACCGTCCCAACGTGGGACATTCTTCATACGTTCCAGCGAGATTACAAAGTGATCATCGTGGGGGATGCCTCAATGGCGCCCTATGAGATCGTCAGCGTCGGCGGTAGCGTGGAATACATGAATCGCGAATCTGGCGTCACGTGGATGACGAGGCTCAGGGATAGTTTTGAAAAGGTGATTTGGCTCAATCCAACGCCGCGCGCCCATTGGGGTTATACGCAGTCCATCGGACTGATACAGGAGCTGGTGGATGATCACATGTACCCCATGACGCTGGAAGGGCTTGATCACGGTGTTCGCTATTTAGCGAGTTAACCCGATGTCGGCGCCAAGGATTGCTTTAACGGAAGTCGACGCGTGGATCGGTCGGGAGGTCGGTGTGTCGGAGTGGAGCACGATCGATGCGCCTCGTGTGGCCCACTTCGCCGAGTGCACCGAAGACTTTCAGTTCATTCATCTTGATCCGGAAGCTGCAAAGGCGGCGGGATTCGATGGCGCTATTGCCCACGGATTTTTGGTGTTGTCTATGCTTTCAAAGTTTGCCTATGAGGCGAGCGCACAGATCGAGAACTGCCGCGTCAGCATTAACTACGGCTTCGAGAAAGTGCGATTTCTCTCTCCGGTACCCGTCGGCAGTCAGATCCGCGCCCGGTTTGTATTGGCGAACGTCGCACAGAAACGTGAGGGCCAGTGGTTGATGACGCACGATGTATCGGTTGAGGTTAACGATCAGGATAAGCCGGCGATAGTCGCCCAATGGCTTACGCTGTTGATTACCAATGGCGTTTAAAAAGCTAAAACAGTTTCTTCGAAAAAGAAAACTGTCTCGATGCGGGATCAAGTTGGATGTTGATATACCGACCGCGGTGTACGGCGATCGATCCGGCTACTGGACGGTGGCGCCAGAATTTCTCTTGCCCCAAAGCATTGTTTATTCAGTGGGTGTGGGCAACAACATCGCCTGGGACCTGGCGATGATTGACCGTCATCATGTGGACATTTACGCCTTTGACCCAACGCCGCGAAGCGTGGCATGGATAGGGTCTCAGGCTCTGCCGTCGCGGTTCAAATTTCACCCCATTGGCCTGTCGGATCAAGACGGCCAGATGGCTTTTGCGGTACCCAAGCGTGAGGGAAAATTCAATTACCGGGCGAGCGCGTTCTCGACTGAGACCCAAACCATTTTCTGTGAGGTGAAAACGCTCTCGAGCCTTCGAAAACTAGTGGGGCGCGTCGAGATCGATGTGCTGAAGCTCGATATCGAAGGTGCTGAGATGCTGGTACTTCGTGAACTCGACGATCTAAAGCCATTACCGGGCCAACTGTTGGTGGAATTTCACTACCACTATCCCGGTATCTCGTTTGACGCCTTTGTTCAGGTGGTGACGGCCTTGAGATCTGCTGGATACCGGATTTTTCACATTTCCGAGCGAGGTTATGAGTTTTCTCTCATTCATGAGCGTTTGCTTTCGAATAGCGCGCAGATCAGTGAGAATGTCGCCTGAAGCAAAACGTGCCACAACATCAAAGATTACTGTGTGATGCAAAAGGAAGTGTGACGCCGTGACAGGTTCTCGGTGAGCGATCAAACGCAATCAAAAAAAACAAAGAATCAGGAAGAAGCCGATGAATATTCTGAGCGTTAATGAGCTGATGACGGTTCGTCAGCATGGGGCCATGGAGTACACGACGCCGCCATGCGATCTCGATGACGTGCGAGCCTATCGGTTGAAGCGTGTGCAGGAAGAGTTGGTCCGGAATGATCTGGCCGGCATCATTCTTTATGACCAGCTGAATACGCGCTACGCGACCGATGCGACCAATATGCAAATTTGGTGCTCCCATAACGAAGCGCGTTATGTCTACGTACCGGCCAATGCCGGAGCCATCATCTTTGAGTACGGAGGAAAGTCCTTATTGTCGGATGGCTTACCGGGCGTTGCCCGTGTTGAAAAACCGGTGACCTACTTTTACATGAGCGCGGGGCCCACGGTTCCGGCGAAAGCGAAGCAGTGGGCGAGAGCGATGGACGCCATCATTCGCGAATACAGCGGCGGTAATCAGCGAATCGCGATTGATCGGCTGGCTCCAATTGGCATACAAGAGATGGAAGCGCTCGGCTATGAGATTCATGACGGATTCACCGTCATGGAGAAGGCCCGCGAGATTAAAAGCGCCGGCGAAATCGCACTCATGCGCGAATCCATTGCGGTTTGTGAGAGCGCGGTACAGCAGATGCGTGAAGCGTTGCGACCTGGTATCACGGAAAACGCTCTATGGGCTGAGCTGCATCGAGGCAACATTGCCGGCGGTGGAGAGTGGATAGAGACCCGCTTGTTGTCTTCTGGGCCTCGAACAAATCCCTGGTTCAGGGAATGCTCTATGCGACCCATCGAAAAAGGAGATATGGTCAGTTTCGATACCGATCTGGTCGGACCGTATGGGTACTGTTGCGACATGTCGCGCTCCTGGATCTGCGACGCAGAGCCTGACAACGAGCAACGCAAGGCGGCAAAGAATGCGTGAAGCTCGAGGAGCAGGTGCTGATAACAGCATCGGGTCATGAGCAACTGACCCATTATCCTCTGGAGGATCACTGGGTGTAGTGGCTCCAGCGCGAGGCTGCTGTTCTCGATGAAAAAATCAATGTCCGAAATGCAAAAGGCTGAGGCGATCGGCGTAGATGCCAATCTGATTCGCGCTTATCAGGAGGATGGCGTGGTGTGCCTCCGGGACGCTATTTCTGATGAGGTGCTAAAGCTTGCTCATGAGGGTATCGAGCAGAACCTGCGCTCTCCGGGGCAATTTTTTCGTGACCATACCGAGCCGGGCAGTTCACACCGTTATTTGTTCGAGTATTGGACTTGGCCTCATACGCCGCCCTTTGCGGAACTTATCCGCCGCCCACCGCTGGGTGAGATCGCAGGCACGCTGATGCAGGCGAATCACGTTCACATGGTGATGGATAACTGGTTTCTCCGAGAGGCTGGGGCGCGAAGCGCAGCGCCGTGGCATCACGACGAGCCATATTTTGACTTTGAAGGGTCGCTTTGCGTGATCTGGATTCCTCTGGAGAGCGCACCACGGGAGGACGGATTGACGTTTGTGCGCGGCTCGCATCGATGGGGAAAGCTTTTTGTGGCGCCGGAATTCAGTGCAAACGTACCCTTCAGTTGTACGGGTGATGCGTATCAGTCGGTTCCTGATATTGACGCCGAGCGTAAGGCGTATGACCTGCTGAGTTGGGATGTCAATGTAGGCGATTGTCTTGTATTCGATTTTCGTACTCTGCATTGTGTCAGTAATAAGGGTGCACCGGCTAAAGAGACCCAACGTCGCGTAACCTTCCGCTTCGGGGCGGATGACGTGATTTTTTCGCCCCGCGGCGAATGGACCAAGGAGACCTCCGATTTCTTGATCGGTCACGGGCAACACGTCAACTCACCGTTGGGCTGTGACATCATCCCTCAGGTTTGGACGCGTGCGCGGAGTCAGACGAATGAGGCATCCGTAGAAGTTCGAAATAAACAGGTGAATATCTGATGAGCGATATATCGTGGTTAAAAGACCGTCTCAAAGGAGCAGGCGCACCCGTGATCCTCGACGGCGGCATGGGGACGGCGCTTGAGAAAAACGGGGTGCCGATGGATGACAAGGTGTGGAGCGGCCGCGCCATGCTCACGCATCCGGACGACGTGCGCTCGGCTCATGAAGCATTTATTGAAGCGGGAGCAGAAGCGATCCTGACGAACACCTTCTCCACGGCCCGCCATATGTTGGAGCCCGGCGGTCTTGGGATGAAAGTGCGCGAAATTAATGAAAAAGCCGTCGTCTTGGCGAAAGAAGCGGTTGATCGAGTGGCTCAGCGTCCCGTTGCCATTGTCGGCTCCATTTGTGAGTGGAGTTCAGACAAAGATCCCAACTGGAACTCCCCGACAACGGTGGCACACGCTGTGCGAGAACAAGCTGAAGTCCTTGCAGAATCCGGAGTGGATATTCTTGCGCTCGAGATGTGTGAACGTGTCGAACTGTCGGAGGCAGTAGCCGACGTGGTCACTTCGATGGGCTTGCCGGTCTGGATCGGGGTGAGCGCCCGAAAGCATCAGGAAGGGGGCGAACTTGCCTCTTTCAGTTATGCAGATCGTGATTTTGAAGAAACGGTCAAAATGCTATCCCGATATCCCGTAGAGCTGATGAACGTCATGCACACCCATCTGAACGACGTCCACGAAGCGTTGGATACGGTGAAAAAATTTTGGGATGGACCGATCGGGGTCTACCCGGAGTCCGGATATTTCACCATCCCCAACTGGAATTTCGAGGATATTGTCGAGCCGGGTGAGTTAGTGGATCACGCGCAGACTTGGATCGAGCGAGACGTGAGGTTGGTAGGAGGGTGCTGTGGATTAAATGCGGACCACATAAGAGCGCTATCCATCGCCTTTGCAAATTGACCGGCTGAAAGACTGAGCGCGAGCACAGAGCCTGAAGGAAGAAGCAGCACTCCGTTAGTCGTCGACTGAAATCCAGTCAACGATGTGATCTTCAAGATCACGCTCAGCAACCTCGTCCTCTGATACGACTTTTCCACAAACGGAAAGGCTCTTAACATCAAGAATCACTGTTCGCCGTTCATGCGTTCGTCGATACGCGCAAGTGGATGGCATGATCCGCATCAGAGCCAGATTCTTTTTGGACAGCGTGGCGCAGTCCGGATTAATCGAACTCCGATTGGCGTAGTCGGTGCAGCGACCAGTATCCAGATCCAAATACCGGCAGGCGACATCGGTATAGAAGATCTCGCCGGTATCTTCATCCTCCAGCTTCACCACGCAGCATCTGGCGCATCCATCACAAAGGGCTTCCCATTCGCTGGGATTCAGTCCGCTCAGCGGGCTTTTCATGCCAGAGAAAATACGAGCGGATACATTTTTTATGATCCTTAATGCGGAAAAATCAATTACGACAGCGGCTGTAGAACTCTAGAATATCGAGGGCTAAAAAGCTCGGGCAACTGCTCACTTCATCCCGTTCGAGCAAAACATTCGGATCTCCAATGAACCCAGACATGCGCCGTGTTGCGATCCTCTTGATGATTACGAGCTCTGTGGTCATCAGCTTCTCTGGGCTTATCGTCCGCTTGCTCGAAGCGCTGCCTCTCATTATGAACTTTTATCGCGCGCTCTTCTTGACTTGTGCGGTAACGGTGTTGCTCTTTTTGCGGTATCGACGTGCCGCCATTGTGCGCGTCGTAGGCGTGGGTTGGCCGGGCATCTTTGCCGGCGCCATGCTGGCCGGCGCGGCAATTACCTTTCTACAGTCCATGACCCATACGACTGTGGCCAATACGCTCTTCGTATTAGCAGGCATTCCCTTTGTCACTTCGGGTCTTGCCTGGATGTTTCTGAAGGAGAGACCCAATCGCGCAACGATGGTAGCCATGGTCGTAGCCTTTATTGGCATCCTGATCATGATCGGTGAAGGGTTTACGGTTGGGTCGGTCTACGGAAACGTGATGGCGCTTCTGACCACCGTATTTTTCTCAATCTACGCGGTGATCTTGAGGGCAAATCGCCAGACCGATATGTGGCCGGCGATTTTGATCTCTACGGTGATCATTATGCTTACCGTTGCGGTGATGCAGCGCGGTGAATTAACGATCTCGCGTCATGATCTTTTCCTATGCATGATTTGGGGTGGGCTCATGTCTGGCTTCACCAGCGCATCGTTCATCGTGGCTTCCCGACATATCGTCGCGGCGGAACTAACGATCTTCATGCTCCTGGAGTTTGCCTTAGGCCCTGTTTGGGTATGGCTGTTTGTAAACGAGATCCCCTCGCATTGGACGCTCGCCGGTGGAGCGCTCGTGATTCTCGCCGTCTTAGGTCGATCGCTGCTGGAATTTCGATCAAACCACGCCGCCAGCGCACCGTAAGGCGCTTCTACATTCGGGAGTTCATTCAGGAGGTCGCCACCCGCTCAACGCGCTTGCGGGATGACGCCTTTTTCGTTGCCAACGACGCGGGTCTGTCTCAGGCGCCGCCGCCAGCGCGCGGCATCGTAACCGGTACCGCGATGCAGGGTGCAACGATTGTCCCAGATGACCGTATCGCCTGGCGTCCATCGGTGTGTAAGTATGAATTCTGCCTTCGTCGTGAGGACCAAAAGTCGATCGAGCAGTGCGCGACTCTCAATACCCGTAAATCCCACGATGGATCTGGCGTGGGAGCCAATGTAGAGATTCTTGGCTCGCGTGTTGGGATTTATGCGAACGAGGGGATGCATTACCGGCGGTAATGAGGCGGCATGATTCGGGTTCACCGGCGCAATGGGACTGCGCGAGAACACGTAATCATGCAGTACAAAAAGAGGATCAACCTCTTCTTTTTCTTTTTGCGACAGCCGCTCGTATGCGGTTCGCATGCTGACAAACTCGGTATCACCACCTTCTTCGGGGACTTCGTAGGCGTGAAGAATCGAGACATATGACGGCGTCTCTCGGAAGGAAGAGTCCGAGTGCCAGAGCTGGTTACCGCTCTGATAGCGTGCATTTGTTGCATCCGCGACGGTGCCGTCGTCTTTTATGTTGCCCACCGTGCCAAAGTAGGTGACTTGCCCTGTGGTTCCGAACGTGACGTGCTCTGCCTCCGGTGAGCCCAACAACTGGGTGAATGCCAGCTGTCGGTCATCCGTCATGTCCTGATTTGGAAAGTGAAGCAAGGAATACGTGTCGATAATCGATCGGAGTTCGTTCAGCGCGTCGGAGGAAAGAGCGCCGTCGAGCCTCATCCCCGTAATTCGAGCGCCAAAGCCGGGACTAAGCGGTGTGATGTCCATGGCGAGGTGTCAACTCGTATATTGCTGAATAGAGTAGCCAGAGAACGACACTCGGCGCATTTCCCGCCGATAGCCAAAGTAGTCGTTTACCGCATAGTGCTGCGTTGAAAAATTGTCCCATATTGTCACCATCCCCCGGGACCAGCGCAGACGACAACAGAACTCGGGTAGCGTTGTGTGCTGAAAGAGCGCATCCAGAATAGGTCGGCTGTCCGTTTCACTCATGTCTTCAAGACGTAACGCATAGGTGGGATTGAGGTACAGACTTCGCCGCTTTGTTACCGGGTGTGTCAGGACAGCGGGATGAAGGCGTTCGCGGTCCGCATCCGGATCATTACGTCGACTTGCGCCGCGCATGGACTGCTCCTCAAGTGGCGGGGCCCATTTGATGCCGTAGGGTTTTCCCACATGGGCAATCTTACGCTCGATCAGAAGTTCACGAAGGGGAGCGGACAACGCATCCCATGCTGCCTGTTGATTGGAAAATAGGGTATCGCCTCCGAACGGCGGAACCTCAAGCGCGCACAAGATTGATCCGCTTGGCGGTGTTTCGAGAAAGCTCAGATCGGTATGCCATCCGCCACCGAATACCCCTGCACGGTCGTTCGCTTCCTTGATGATATGGGTTAGCTCGGGTTGCGGATCTTGTCCGGGCGCATAAGGATTGACTATGGGGATTCCAAACACCCTGCAAAAATCCATTTGATGGTGGGCCTCAAGATGCTGATCCGGTATCGCAAGAACAAGATACTGATCGAGAGCGGCCCTTAAATCAGCCTTTAGCTCTGGGGAAATCGGTTCGCGAAGGTTTACCCCGGTAACATGGGCGCCAATAGAGCCGGTAATAGGGGTTACGTGCACAGGGCTCTATTTCATCTACGCAGATGATTTTGTGTCGTCCCACGCGAAGACCGGAAAAAGGGCTGAGGGCATTCGAGCTCCCGGTTTCACCCCGAGATCCTTGAGC